>CAZUCM010000127.1:0-8313 GCA_964619235.1 uncultured Terriglobales bacterium | reverse complement strand
TTAGAAGCGAGGTCCGTGAGAGACGGCACAGGCACCCGCGATCAGCCCCATCGCGCCATTGAAAGCCGCCAACAACCTATTCCTCCGGCCACTTGACCCATCTGGCGTCACAGCTCGGAAGCTTGCCTTTGCCCGCCTTGCCGGCGATTTGCACATCCTCGCCCACGGGACGCCAATTCACCGGTCCCGGCCCCATCGTCACCCGCACATGGGCGACCCTTTGCTTCATATGCTCCACCGCGGCAAAGTCTACGCCGTCGAAGTTCACTTCCATCGGCAACTGCGGCGCGATCCCGATCATCAGCAGGTCCGTGCCCGTCGCTGCGCGCACGTTTCTCAGGGTGATGTCCGTGAAGTGCCCATAGTTTTTCGCTCCGGCAAACATATCCGCGGAGGTCGAGGAGTCCGTATAAAGCGTGCTGAACCACACCGGATAGCGCGTCTTCCGTATGCAGACGTCCTCGTACGTCACGTCCTTAACTTCTCCGCCGTGCAGCGGGTTCGAGCGCAGCGTAAGAGCATATAAATTGTCCTCCACCGTCAGATCGTTCACACGAATCGCCGATACTCCGCCCTGGGTTTCGCTGCCGATGGTGACGCCATGTCCGCCCAAAAAATGGTTGTGCGTAATCGACAGGTGCGAGGACGGATGCCCTTGCGGCGCCTTGATGGCAATGTCATCATCGCCCGTGCGAAACCAACTGTGGGTGATCGTCACATTGGTGGCACCGCCCGGATCGATGCCGTCGGTATTCCGCGCCGTCAGCGGCGAATCGATCTTGACGCCCCAGGCAGTGAACCCGTCGCCATGGTTGAAGACCACATGAAACATCGGCGCGTTGCGCAAGGTAATGCCATAGAGCGTAAAGCGATTGGTTCCGTATGTCTGGATCAGCCGCGGGATGCTCTGTTCGTTGTGCTGCTGCCGTGCCTGCTCCGAGAGCTCCCACCAGGAGATCTCCCGGTTCAGCATCTTGCGGCCACCGCGCCCCTCGATGATGCCGCCTCCCATCACGCCGGAGCCGTCGGCCTTGACCGCGCCAATCAGTGGCTTGCACGCGACAAAGGACTTTGCCAGGGTTCCACACGTCCCCGGCGCTTTCAGATCGTAATCCCGGGGATTGCGCGAGGCCACAAGCACTACGCCCTGGTCGATGAGCAGCGTCACCCCCGGACGCAGTTGCAACGGTCCGGCGAGCAAAGCGTTCCTGCCGCTTGCTGCCTTCAACTCCACCGCCCCGCCTGGCCGGCAGGCGTCAATCGCATTCTGGATGAAGGCCGTATCCGGTTTGTCCTCGTCCGCCACCGGCAGATCACCGGTCCAGCTTTTGGACGCCGCCACGCTCGCGCACACCGGCGGAAACACCGGTTCCGTCACCGTTCGCGTATCCTGCGCCCGCGCCGCCACCGTTACGCAAACCATTATCCCTATCGTGCCCCATGCCTTCAGGCTGTTCATGCGCCCGATTATAGACTTCCGCAGCACCCCCATTTCCACCCCTCCCTACGCCATTTTTTCGACCAACCTTTGCTTCCCTGCGCGTATCCAATGCTGCGAGGAATTGAACCCTATGCGTAACCTGAAGCTAACCGCAATGATCGTGGGGGGACTGTTGCTGGCCGGCAGCGCGGCTCCCTTAGTGGCCGACGACGACCATCAACACAGGTGTGAGCAGCGCGTCCACGACGCCGAGCATAAACTGCAGCACGCGATCGAAAAGCATGGCGAACACAGCAGCCAGGCCGAGCATCGCCGGCATGATCTGGAAAAAGCGCGGCAAGACTGCCCTGCCGCCGCCCCTGAAGAACATCACGATCACGACGAGCATCACGAGTAGCCTCAGCAAGCCCCGGAGGACCTGGATGGCGCTGCCGGCAAACATGGCCGGCAAACATGAACGACGCATGTTTGCCTTGCGGCGCCAGCTATAGGGACTGGCTTGCCAGGCACTCTTGCACCGGCCGGATGGCGCGCCGGACCTGAACCGCCAATCGCCCAGGCAATAGAGCTGCCGCCGCCACTGCCTAACAGACCGTCCCGCGCATTCCGCACCAGCTCTTCGAGTACCGCTTCCCGAGCCAGCCCTTCGCCGTTCAGCGCCTTATGCATTCGGCGTGAAATTTTTCCCTGCGCGCAAGATTCGGATGGCCGCGCCGCATGGCATTGCGCAATACTGCAAACAGTTTTGGAGGGTGGAATGACTTCTGCGGACCATAGAATCAAGGACGAGGCACAACAGATGAGCGGCGACAAGAACCCGGAGCCCATCCGTATCGCCTGCGACTTTATCCGCGCGCATGCGCAAGATACGCTGACGCTGGAATCGATTGCGGCACATGTGGAGTTGAGTCCGTTTCACTTTCAGCGGCGCTTCAAGGCGGTGATGGGCGTAACTCCGCGGCAGTTCGTCGAGGCCTGCCGTCTGGAAAGTCTCAAGGGAGCGCTGCGCATCCGTCCTTCGGTGACCGAGGCGATCTATGAAGCCGGTTTCGGCTCCGGCAGCCGCGTCTATGAGCGCGTAGATACCCGGCTGGGCATGACGCCGGCGCAGTATCGCAAAGGCGGCAAGGACCAGGCCATCTCCTATGTTGCCGTCGCCTCAGCGCTGGGCCGGATGATGATCGCCGCCACCGACCGCGGCCTGTGCTTCGTTCAGTTTGCCGGGTCCGATGCCGAATTGCTGAAAATGTTGCGCGCGGAATATCCCGCCGCACACATCGAAGCCATGAAGCGGCCCTACTCCGCACACTTCGAACGCTGGATGACGGCATTGCAAGATCACCTGAAGGGACGGGAGCCGGAGCTGCGGCTGCCGCTGGATCTGCGGGCCACCGCATTTCAAATGAGGGTATGGCAGTATCTGCAGTCGATTCCTTATGGCAGCGTCCAATCGTATTCCGAAGTCGCCGCCGGCCTGGGACAACCCACGGCCGCCCGGGCCGTCGCCCGGGCCTGCGCCACCAATCGCGTGGCGCTGGTGATTCCCTGCCACCGTGTGCTTCGCGGCACCGGCGAGTTGGGTGGCTATCGTTGGGGACTGGAGAGAAAACGGGCCTTAATCGATCGAGAAAGAAAAATGGCCGCTCGCGCCGGTGCTGTGGAAGGTGAAACAAGAAACGTGAAACGATCTTTCGGTCTACAGTGAATTCCTTATTCCAATCCTCCCGGAATCGCGGGTACAATTGAAGTTTGACTCCGGACAACCCAAACGATGACCACTTTTAATAAAGTTGTTGCCCCCATTTTGCCATCCTCGCGCATTGATGGCGTACGCTATGCCATCCGCGACCTTTCCGTGCTCGCCGACCAGGTGGTGAAACAGGGAAAGAAGGTTCTGCGTCTGAACATAGGCGATCCCGCCCGGTTCGACTTTCCCACGCCGCCCCATATGATCGCCGCCGTCGAAAAGGCCATGCGCGATGGCAAAAACGGCTATGCCAATTCCCTGGGAATCCCAGAGGCGCTGGACGCCATCCGTGACGAGGCTGAGCGCAATGGAATCAGCAACATAATGGAGATATTCATCACCAGCGGAGTCAGCGAGGCGGTTGACATCTGCTTTACCGTATTGCTGGACGTGGGACAGAACGTGCTTTGTCCCAGCCCGGAATATCCGCTCTATACGGCGGTGGTGGCAAAGGCCGGCCTTACGACCAACTCCTACCGGCTGGATGAGGCCCATGGCTGGGCGCCCGATCTCGACGACATCCGGCGCCGGGTGAACGACGGCACCCGCGGATTGGTTCTGATCAATCCCAACAATCCCACCGGCGTCGTGTATTCGCGCCGCACGCTGGAAGGGATTGCCGATATCGCCCGCGAGCATAACCTTGTGGTCTTCGCCGATGAAAGCTACTCCAAGCTGGTGCTGGACGGGGAACATATCCCCTTCGCCTCGCTGGCGCCCGATGTCGCCGTCATTACCCTCGGTGGACTTTCCAAGAACTATCTGGCGCCGGGCTGGCGTATCGGATGGGGCGTTGCCAGCGGTCCCGAGGCAATCGTGAAACCTTATGTTGAGGGCATCAATAAGCTGTTGCGCTCGCGCCTTTGCGCCAACCAGCCAATGATGTACGCCATCAAGCCGGCACTGGAAGGTCCGCAAGAGCATCTGGCGGATGCCTGCGCCAAGCTGCGCCGCCGCCGCGATGTCACCATGCATTGGGCGGAATCCACCCCGCGCGTAAGCTGTGTGCGGCCGGATGGCGGTTTCTACGCTTTCCCCCGTATCGATATTCCAGGTTCCGACGAGGAATTCGTGAAGCAACTGTTGCAGGAGAAAGGAGTGCTCGTGGTCCACGGCAGCGGATTTGGACAGGATCCCGGCACCCGCCATTTCCGCATCGTGTTTCTTCCCAACGAAGCAACCCTGACGACAGCCTATGCCTCGATTTCGGAGTTTATGCAAGAGCGGTATCCGTAAGGCAGTCGTTGGCCTTCGGTCGCCAGCCGGAGCCGGCGTCGTTCTGTCGTGAAACGTGAGACGAAAAACGTGAAACGGCCTTCCGGCCGGCGGCCAACGACTGCATGATTGACATCCACTCCCATATCCTGCCGGAGACCGATGACGGCGCCAAGTCCTGGCCGCAAGCCGTGGAAATGTGCCATATGGCGGCGGCCGACGGCATCACGCACATCGTAGCCACCCCACATGCGAACTTCACCTATCGTTATGACCGCAAGCGTCATGCCGAAACGGCACAGCGGCTGCAGGAACAGATCGGCAACGCTCTGCAGATCCGATTGGGCTGCGACTTTCATATGTCCGCCGAGAATATCGCGGCGGCATTGGAAAATCCCGCCGGTTATGTCATCGCAGAGTCCCGCTATCTTCTGGTGGAACTGAGCGATTTCAGCATTCCGCCGGCTTTGCTGGAAGGTTTCCACTCTCTCATCAAGGCGGGACTGCGGCCGATTCTTACGCACCCGGAGCGGAATCCCCTGCTGCAAAGGCGGCCCGAACCGGTTGTGGATTGGGTGAGAAATGGCTTGCTGGTGCAGGTGACCGCCGGCTCCTTAACCGGACTCTGGGGCCGGACGGCACAGCTGGTGGCGCGCTGGCTGCTGGAGCAAAACGCCGTGCACGCCGTGGCCACCGATGCTCACGATCCGCGTTATCGCCCGCCTCTGCTCTCCTCGGCCCGCCGCGTTCTGTGCAACTGGCAGAGCGAAGAGGTGGCCCGCGCACTCGTCGAAGACAACCCCGCCGCCATCCTGCGTGATGAAGATCTGCCTCGACAGCAATAAGACCTTCAAGTTTCCAGTATCAGGTTCCTAGCTCGACGGGCCGGCTGGCGGCAACCTGTGACCTGCAAACTTTCCCGGCATGTACCAAAGTAGCCGATTCCCACAATGCCCAACTTGGGATATAAGTTGCATCACGGGCTCCGGGAGGAAACGACTCATTTCCAGCGAACACAAGATGCGCACCGGAGAACGGCGCGAGTCTCCGGCAGACGCCGAGTTGGGCAATCCTCATGCTGTATTTCCGTCTGAGCTCGCGGCCGACGGCAGTGGCCCCGAGTTTATTGCGCATGCCAACGATATTCTGTTCACCCACGCCCTGCATGGAAATTTTTCTTACGTAAATCAGGCCGGAACCCGCATTACCGGCCACTCCCGCCAGAGTTTGATGCGCCTCAGCCTGGTTGACCTGGCCGCTCCCGAGTATCGCGAGGCGGCACGCAGAATTATTCAAGGCGAATTCGAAGGCCGGCTGGGAGAATGGTCTTTCCCGCTGGAAATTGTGGCGCGGGATGGCCGCCGCCTGGCCCTGGAAGTGACCTCGCAACTGGTCTATGTCGACGGCAGGCCGGCTGGAATTCGCGGTATCGCGCGCGATGTCAGCGAGGCCAGACGTGCCCAGAAGGAGCTGCGGGAGCTCGAAAGCCGCTTTCTTGCCCTGGCGGAGCTGACTGGCGGCGCGACCTTTGTCTGTCAGGAATCGAAGATCGTGATGGTCAACCGCGCCAGCGAAGTCCTCAGCGGATACTCGCGCGCGGAACTTCTGACCATGGATTTTCAGGATCTCGTTCACCCCGACCATCGCGACCTGGTGCGAAGCCGGCTGGCCCGTCAAAGTTTCGATAAATCGCCGGCGCCCTACGAGCTTAAGCTGCGGAATAAGGCCGGAGAGGAACAGTGGGTGCGCATGGCCGCCACCGTAATTCCCTATCAGGGCCGCTTTGCCGTCCTGGCCACAGCCTTTGCCCTCACCGGCAAAGAGCTCGGCGGCGATCAGGATGCGGAAGCAGCTCCGTCCTCGACCGCGTCGCATCTGGAACAACTGTTTGAGAACACTCCGGCCGGCATTGTCGCGCTCGACCGGCAAGGACGCGCGTTGCAGGCGAACGGCGAATTCGGCCGCATGTTCGGCTTTGCCCCGGCGCAGTTTGTGGGACGCGATCTGGAAGCTCTGATTGTGCCGCCGGAGCGGCGTGACGAAGCCATGGCGCTGCGGCAGTATATGGCCAGTGGCGGAAAATTCCGCGTCGAGAGCGTGCGTCAACACCAGAACGGCGACCCGATCAACGTCAGCATACTCGGCATCCCGGTACCGGGCGAAGGCCCGGTCGCCGGCTACGCGATATACCGCGACATCACCAACCGCAGGGCAACCGAACAGGCTTTGGTCGAGAGTGAAGCCCAGTTTCACGCTCTGGAGCAGCGCTATCAGTCGCTGTTTGCGCAAGTCCACTACGGCATCTATCGCGCCACCATGGAAGGCCGGATACTGGACGCCAATCCCGCTTTGGCGCGCATGCTGGGGTACGAGTCCACCGAAGAACTTCTGCAGCTGGATATCACGCGCGACGTCTATGCCGATTCCGCCGAGCCCGACCGCCTCCTGAATGAACTGCGCATGGAAGGCCGGCAGGTCTGCGAAACCGGCTGGCGGCGGAAAGACGGCCGGCTCATCACCGTGCGATTAAGCGCCATCGCTTCCCCCAGGACCGCGGAGATGGTCGAAACCATGGAAGTCATCGTGGAAGACGTCACCGAGCAGCGCGCACTCGAGGAGCAGTTCCGCCAGTCCCAGAAGATGGAGGGCATAGGCCGTCTGGCCGGCGGTGTGGCGCACGATTTTAACAATCTCCTGACGGTGATCAAAGGCTATAGCGAACTGGTGCTTTTCCAGACGGAGGAAGGCGACGCCACCCGGCCCCAACTGGAAGAGATCCTCAATGCAGCCGATCGCGCCGCTACCCTGACCCGGCAGTTACTGGCCTTCAGCCGCCGCCAGGTTCTGGCCCCGAAAGTACTCGAGCTGAATTCCGTGGTCAGCAATATGGAGAAGTTGTTGGGCCGCCTGCTCGGCGAAGACATGGAGTTGTTGACCGTACTCGATCCCGCTCTGCACCCGGTCAAGGCCGATCCCGGCCAACTGGAACAGGTGATTATGAATCTGGCCGTCAACGCGCGCGACGCCATGCCCATGGGCGGTCAACTGATTATCGAAACGGCCAACGTAACCCTGGATGAGACCTACCATTCTTCCGTGCTGCCCGGAGACTATGTCATGCTGGCGGTGATCGACAGCGGCCAAGGCATGACCGAAGAGATCCGCTCCCGCGTCTTTGAGCCGTTTTTCACCACCAAGGAACGCGGCACAGGCCTGGGCCTGTCCACCGTGTATGGCATCGTAAAGCAGAGCGGCGGACACGTCTGGGTATACAGCGAAGTCGGCAGGGGCTCGGCGTTCAAGGTGTATCTGCCGCGCGTGGACGAACTTCCCGACACCCGTCAACCGGTCACGCCCGAGGAGTCGGGCTATTGGGGCACAGAGACCGTGCTTCTGGTGGAAGACGAAGCCGGCGTACGCACGCTCATCAGCCAGGTTCTGCAACGTTATGGTTATACCGTGCTGGAAGCTCCAAACGGCGCCGAGGCTCTGCTGATCTGCAATCGCCATCGCGGCGCCATTCATCTGTTGCTGACCGACGTAGTGCTCTCGCAAACCAGCGGTCCGCAAGTGGCCGCGCGTTTAGCCGTCCTGCGCCCGGAAATGCGTACGGTATTTATGTCCGGCTATTCCGAAGACACGATCGTCCAGCACGGATTGGTGAAACCCGGCATCGACTTCCTGCAGAAGCCCTTTACTGCCGAAGACCTGGTGCACAAACTGCGCGAAATTCTGGATAGCCCCAAACACCTGAAACAATAAAATTCCGTTCCCAGGGAGCATATTCCCGGGCACAAATAAAAACGGGTCCAGCTGCTTAGCTGGACCCGTTTTTTTAGCTTAATCAGTTATTGCACGGTTACCGTTCCCGTTACGCTTCCCTTCACGTAGTTCGCGGAGGTGGGCGTAA
>CAZUCM010000126.1:0-8369 GCA_964619235.1 uncultured Terriglobales bacterium | reverse complement strand
GTTTCCGTGACGTAAACTTTGCTTCCATCCCCGGAAACCGCGATCCAGGTGGGCGTCCCCTCCGTTAGTGAAATGCAGCCGCTCGAACCGCTCATGACGTTATTTGTCGTCGAACTGATGACCTGGACCTGACAGCTTGCACCTGGTGTCATGTTGGCAACATAGACCCGCGAACCATCCGGCAGAACGGCAAATGCCCCCGGTTGCCCGCCCAGCCGCGAACCATCCGACAGGACTACAAACGCCCCCGGTTGCGCGCCCACGGGGATAACCGTGATGAGCACCGGCAGCCCGGGGGTTCCAGTTTGACTCGCATCAAATACCCAAATCTGTCCCGCCACCGGATCGCCCACATACAGCCGCTGCAGCGAGGGATCGAAGACCATGTAGTTGGGACTGATTGCGGTGTCGGTCGAGCTGCTTAGTGTTACCGACGTTTTGCACGAACTGCCGGTAGAACAGATCACGGCATCCAGAAACGGGTCGATGGCAGAAATCGTCGGCAGCGTTACAGGTTGACTCTGAGGATCACCTTGATTCAGAACATACATCTCCGAACCCAGGGAGTTGGAAGTTATAGAAACAGGTTTATTGCCTACTGTAATAGGCCCTCCCGCTGTGGCGTCAACCGCATTATCAACCGTCGAGATCACCGAAACGTCGAAGTTGCCATTTTTATCAGCGGCGTAATTGGCAACGTACACCTTGGTGCCCGACTTATTCACCGCCAGCGCGACCGGCGAGTTACCCACAAGCAACGGCGTTGCCGTAGTTGCGGCGTTCGTGGTTTCGCTGATCACCGATACATTGTTCTGGGCATAATTGGCCACATAAATCGTCGAACTGTCGATTACTTCCGCCATGGCTACAGGCTGCGAACTGGGCGGCAGGCTGATGATCGTGGAAGTCGCGCCCGGGCTAAACGTGGGGAACTGAAACAAATCGTTGTCGTTATTATTCGCGACGTAAATGCCCTCGGTGGCGAAGATGGCATAGGTCTGCGTGATTCCGGAATCGGGGCTGAAAACGGGGCTGATGTCGCCAATTTTCACGTCGGCCATATCGTCGTCGCCGGAAACATCAATCTGTGTGGTCGAACCTGGGGATTTTGGACAAGGCGATGTGCTGGCAGACGCCGAGGTTCCATCCGGGCAGGTACAGGTGGTACTCGTTTTGGTGGTAATGCAAGACGGCGACGCTGCATACACCAGCAGCGCCACCCGCTGCGCCTCCGGACTACCGGTGACCGGTGCAATCGGCGTAGCCACCGGCCGATAGGTATCTCCGCAGCCGGTCCATACCAGCACCATCATCAAACCGGCGGCCAAGCCGGCCATGCGAAACAATTTCATTCGCTCTCCGAAACACATTCCCAGATTTCGCACACGTGAGAAGTTCATTGTAAAGGGAAAGTCCCGGGCGGCGCTACCGGCGTTCCCGGTTTTCACCGCCGGGCCCACAACCCCGATTGCAGCCCCGCGACGAATCCCCGTGAACCGCAAGCCCGCGATGGTGTAAAACGTGGGTGAGGAGAGAAGCTTGTCGCCAGTTGTCCCTGGAACGATCGCGGCTGCACTGGCTGTGGCCGGCCTGCCCATGCCACTTTATGCTGCCTTGCGGCAACGATCCGCGGCGGCGGCGGTGGTCACCCTGATCTTTGCCCTGCTGGCTCATCGCTGGCGCGCCGTCAGCTTTTCCGGCGCCGCGGCCGGTGCCGTGGTTGCCTTCGTGCTGTATGCGACATCCGGGCCGGAAGCATTTCTCACCCTGGCCGCGGTCTTTCTGATCACCGTCGCCAGCACCCGCTATGGACAAACGCAAAAGCGGCAACGCGGAATCGCCGAGCCGAAGACCGGACGCAACGGCTGGCAGGTGCTGGCAAATCTATCTGCCGCTGCCGCGCTCAGCACCCTTGCCCTGTCTATGCGGCGGCCGGAAATGCTGCTGGCCGCAGTGGCCGCGCTGGCCGAAGCGGCGGCGGACACCGCCTCCAGCGAGATTGGCAAGGCGGCCAGCGATCATGTTTACCTCATTACCAACTTCCAGCGCACCGCGGTGGGAACCGATGGCGGCATCAGTATGGCCGGCACGCTTTGTGGCATTGCCGCGGCGGCAATCGTTGCACAGGTCGCATTCTGGTGTCGCCTGATCCCGCGGCACCATGAGATCGCCATTGTGGCCGGCGCAGCCGTGCTGGGCTCATTTTTAGACAGCCTACTGGGGGCCACCCTGCAACGGCGAGGCTGGCTCAGCAACAGCGCCGTCAATCTGGTCAGCACCCTCGCCGCGGCTGCCTTGGCGTTAATACTTTCCCGCTAAATCGAGTTCCCGCAGGAAACTTTGCATGCACAGCAGATATTTGACTTTGTGATTTGCGATTGATTCCCATGCCCTCTGCAGCACCTGCATTGCAATCGCAAATCACAAATGACGAACGACAAATCCGCGGTGACAAATCATTACAAACCGCAGCCACTGCAACGGGCCGAAATTTCCCTCGAAGATGCGACAATAGTTGTGTGACCCGTAAGAGCTTATCTTTGCCTTTGCAAATTGCGTTAGCCGCCGCACTGCTTGCCGGGCTGGCTGCCGCGCAACAGACACCGGCCGCGTCCTCGCCGGCGACCCAGCAGAATTCGAATCCGGCGGCGGCTTCCCCTCCCGCCGCGCCCACTCCGCAAGACGCTCAGGAGGGACATGAGCGCATCCTGGGAGTGGTCCCGGCATTCAGCGTCACCAATCACCAGGATGCTCCTCCGCTCACGCCCAAACAAAAGTTGACGCTTTGGGCACGGCAATCCTTCGATCCCTTTGAATGGTTCGCCGCGGGCCTGGAGGCCGGCATCAGCCAGAGCCAGAACGAATTCCCTTCCTATGGGCAAGGCGTTTCAGGATATAGCAAGAGATATGCCGCATCCATGGCGGACGCGGTGGATAGCGGGTTTATGGCCAATTTCCTTTATCCCGTCCTGCTGAAGGAGGACCCGCGATACTTTCGTCTCGGTCACGGCAAGATCAGGCACAGAATTGTCTATAGCCTGGAACAGGAGTTCTCCAGCAAAACCGACAAAGGTGCGCGGGATTTCAATTATTCCAACGTCCTCGGGGCATTTACCACCGGCGCGGTCTCCAATATCTACTATCCACCAAGCGATCGTGGATTCAGTTTAACCATGAGCCGCTCCGCGATCAGCCTCTTATATGGCATGGTAGGCGGTCTGGGCGTGGAGTTCTGGCCCGATGTTGACCGCAAGCTGTTCCACAGACACCCCAAAGCAGAGTAAGAAAAGCTTCCTACCTTTGAGACCTGCTCCGTCAATTGGCCAGGAAATCGTAATGATCAATCAGGGCGGCGACAGCCGGAACGGTTCCGTCTTCAATGCGCAGCACGCGCGCATGGCAACGCACATGAATAGACTCCGTCAAGGTGATCTCCGGCGTAAGCGTTAGCGTGAATTCGATCGAAGAATTCACCGGCATCGGTTTAGCCGCGTAGAAACAAATCCCCCGCGAGCTGATATCTCGAGTGTGGGCTAAGATATCTCCATTCTCAGGGTTCTTGACCGTCACCGGCAAGCTAAGCTGAAAACGCCTTGTCGATCGCCTCTCAACTTCCGGCTGCGTCATGTTCGACCTCTTGATATTGAGATATTTGCCTGGGACCAACTGCAAGCCGGTCGAGACCTACACGTAGACCTTCCCTAGCACACTTCTATTCTGCAATTTAACCTCCACTGCCTTAGCCGATACCGGCCCGGTGACAAATCTTTACATATGCATCTAAGCCCTTATTTATAAATCAATTACAAAATAGCTATTCCTTATTGAGTAGCCACTTAGTAGTGCCCGTGTGCACGGACTTGCAGCCAGGAGAGACGGAATTTCACTGTTGCAGCCGGCAGCCGCAGCTTGCAGGCTTCCCGCCCCATGCTATCGTTATACATTCTCAAGGAGCCTCTTGATGGCGGAGCCAATCACCCAAGCGGCGGGCATCATAGATCCATCCCGCCCTGAGCCGAGCAAGCTTTATCGCTGGGTCGTCCTGATCTTTGTCAGCCTGGCCATGTTCGGCAACTACTACGTTTACGATTGCATTGAACCGCTGGCGGACGTGCTTTCCCGGCAACTGGGGTTCACCGATCAGAATATCGGACTCCTGCAGGGCATCTATAGCTTTCCCAATATGTTCATGGTGCTGCTGGGGGGAATCATTGTCGACCGCATCGGTACGCGAAAATCGATATTCCTCTTCGGCCTGCTCTGCCTGCTCGGTGCGGTGGTCACCGCCTATCCCGACCTCATCATTCATCTCAGTTCTCTGCCCTTGAGCAGGCTCTGGGTAATGGCCGGCGGAAGGCTGATTTTTGGCCTTGGCGCCGAATCGTTGATCGTCGCCATTACCTGCGCTGTAGCCAAGTGGTTCAAGGGCAAGGAACTCAGCTTCGCCTTTGGCATCAACTTGATGCTGGCGCGTGCCGGATCGTTACTGGCGCAGTTTTCCCCCAGTTGGGCGCGCTCGGCCTATGGAAGCTGGCACTGGCCGCTTGTCATATCCATTGGTTTCGCCGTTCTCTGCGTCGTGGGCGCCGTCATTTATTGGGCTCTCGAAGTCCACGCCGAAAAGCGGTACGTACTCGGAGCCGGCAGCACGGACAAGGTTGTGTGGGGAGACATCTGTAAGTTCAGCCTGTCTTTCTGGTATATCGTCGCGCTCTGCATTGTCTTCTATTCGGCGATCTTCCCTTTTGAAACCTTCGCCTACAAGTTCTTCATGTTCACCCATAATGTGACCCGGGAACACGCCGGCCTGCTGGTGGGGATGCTGACCGTGTTCACCATGATTGGCACGCCTCTATTCGGGCTGTTTGCCGACCGCGTGGGCCGTCGCGCCCTGCTCATGATGGGCGGATCGCTGCTGCTGATTCCCGTCTATCTGCTGCTGGGCTATACCCACATCAGTCTTTATGTCCCCATGGCCATGATGGGAGTTGCCTTTGCGCTGATTCCCGCGGTAATGTGGCCGTCGGTAGCCTATATCGTCGAATCGAACAAACTGGGAACCGCTTATGGGCTGATGACCATGATTCAAAACATCGGTCTGTTCGGCTTTAATGTGCTGATCGGATGGGAAAATACCCACGCCCAAGCCAGCGCCACCAATCCTGCCGGCTATCATCTCGGGATGTGGACCTTTTCCATCCTGGGCTTCCTGGGCATGACTTTCGCTTTCCTTCTGCACCAGCGCGAAACCGGCCCCCATGGACACGGACTGGAAACCATCACGGCGCGCAATTCATCGGCATGAAGAATTGACGCCGGCAATTACCCGATTCTGCAAAGCTTTGTATATACAACGAGAACCGTGCCCGCCCGCATCTATAGGAATGCGGTAAGATAAGAAGCCTTGACACAAGCGAAGAAAACCCTGGTTCCCGGGCTGACAGAGGCGGAAGCAATACAGCGGGCGCAAGCTGGCGATGCGGAATCGTTCGCAGCCTTATATGGCCTGCACAAGCGCCGGGTGTACTCCTTGTGCTTACGCATGACCGGCAATACCGCGGAAGCGGAGGATTTGACCCAAGAGGCATTCCTGCAGCTTTTCCGGAAAATTGCCACATTTCGCGGGGAATCGGCGTTTTCCACTTGGCTGCATCGGCTGGCCGTGAACGTTGTGTTGATGCATTTACGCAAAAGAGGACTGCCGGAGGTTTCCCTGGAAGAAACCATGGAGCCGCAGCAGGAAGACGCACCGCGCAAAGATATTGGTGCGCGCGACAACGTACTGGCGGGATCGATTGACCGGGTCAATCTGGAACGGGCAATCGAAAGTTTACCGCCGGGTTACCGGATTATTTTCGTACTGCACGATATCGAAGGGTACGAGCACAATGAAATTGCCGAAATGATGGGATGTTCGATCGGCAACAGCAAATCGCAATTGCACAAGGCGCGCATGAAGTTGCGCGATCTCCTGAAGTTGAGTAGAGCCGAAAAGGCCGCCAGACGCTGAGGAGATCAGAGGGGATCAGGTATCAGGGGAGAGGACCGAAATGACTTGTGCAGAGTATCAGGAAGCCCTGCCATACAACATCGATACCGGTGGCGACGACGAACATAAGGCTCATCTGGCCTCGTGCCCGGTGTGCAGCGACTTGGTAGCCGACCTCAAGTACATAGCCGACCAGGCAAAATTGCTGGTTCCCATGGAAGAACCACCGAAGCGGGTATGGAACGGTATACAGCGGAGCCTCGAAAGGGAAGGCGTGGCCTCCCGCTCAACCGGGAACCGTGGACGGCTGTTGAAATTCCGCCGCGCCGGCAGCTGGGTCATCAGCCTTTAAAGTTGTGAGTTGACAGCTCGAGGCAAACGATACGATTCTTTGAATTGGCGTTAGCCTCCAGAGCGCCCAGGCACAGAGCCCAAGAAGGGCTGTCCTTTACGGGCTTCATGGGAGGCCTGCCAGCCGGATACGCCTTGATTACAGTCTAAAATTCATTTTTTCTGCAGCGATTCCCCTCAAGCTTACGCTTGCGATTACAGCCGGATTTCGACCGCCGCTTTGGCTGTAAACTGTGAACGGTAAACTGTAAACTTTTCCAGATGGCTTTTCGCGAAAACAAACCTCCGAACGGTATATGTCTCGTAGGCTTCATGGGTGCCGGCAAGACCAGTGTTGGGCGTCTGCTGGCGCGCCTCCTGAGTTGGCCGTTCACCGACTTGGACGACGTGGTTCAAGCCCGGGAGCATTGCAGCGTTGCGGAGATTTTCCAGAAGGCGGGCGAAGCCGCCTTTCGTCAGGCTGAGAAAGCGGCTCTGCTGGAAGTATTGGCAAACCTGACCGGCGGCCCGCAGGTCATCGCACTGGGCGGCGGGGCTTTTGTGCAGCCGGAGAATGCCGCTGCCCTCCGGCAGACAGGCGTGCCCGTGGTATTTCTGGATGCCCCGCTGGAGGAACTGCGGCGGCGTTGCGCCCAGGATGGCGATGGACGGCCTTTATTTCGCGATGAGAACCAGTTCCGGCAATTGTATGAAACCCGCCGTCATTGTTATATGGAGGCAGACCTGCGCGTGGAAACCGAGGGGGCAACTCCGGACCAGGTTGCAACACTGGTGGCCACTCGCCTGGGCTGGGAGGAAGTTTGACATGATGTACGGCCGTGTCCGCGGCGGAACTACCTTGCTCGCAATCGTGCTGTTGAGTGCTTTTTGCCCACTGTGGGCGGCGCACAAGACGGTGGAGAAAACGAAAACCGTTGACGCGGGAACCTTCACCGTGGTCGTGAACGGCCAGCAGGTCGCCACCGAGACCTTTCGCATCGAGCAAGGCGCCAGCGCCAGCACCGTCACTTCGGAGTTCAAGTCCGAAACCGGGCAAAAGTCGGCGCAAAAAGCGGTGCTTCAAATTACTCCGGCTGGGGATTTGCGGCAGTACGAATGGCAGGAGTTGAGTCCGGACAAAGCTCAGATCACTGTAGAACCCTCCGATGGAATCATCCTGGAGCACATCACGCCGGCTCCGCCCGCGCATCCCATACAACAACCATTCGTACTTCCCCCCTCCACGATGATTCTGGACGATTACTTTTTCAGCCAGCGGGAAGTGCTGTTGTGGCGTTATCTGGCCCAGTCCTGCACAAACGGTAAGCTTGAGGGCTGCCGCCCCCAGCGGCTGCAATTCGGAATTCTCGCACCGCAGCAGCACGCGGTGCTGATGGTCACGCTGGAATACGCCGGCCCGGAAACGGTGAACGTGGCAGGCAACCAACGCACGCTGAACCGCTTCAATCTACAGACGGAACAAGATCCTCCGTGGGCGCTCTATGTGGACTCGGATGTAAAACTGGTCCGCATCGTGATTCCCTCGGAAAAGACCGTTGTGGAACGCCGGTAAGGCCCGCGTCGCCCTGCGGCAGACAATCCCATTTGATTCAAGGTGTTACGGTTATCTCGGGCACTTCTGCGACCGTCGCTTCGGCCAAATATAAAGATAGAGATGAATTTTGCCGATAAGACTTCTTAACGGTCACGGGAACCGCCGGTTGAGCTCCTACGCAAACGCGTTCCATCCGTCGGTTTTCGTGGCCGGTAAGCGCATCGCAAGATGCGCACTTGGAGTAAACTAACCAGTTGAGGTGAGGCCGTGAATCAAGCTGCGCCGCATACCGTTCCAGGAAATTTGCCGAACCAGCTTCCAGTACTCGATTTGGATGCCGCTCTGGAACACACCGGTGGTGACCGCGAACTTCTGCAGCAGCTTTGCGGTGTATTTGCCGAAGAGTGTCCCCGGCAGCTGGAAGAGGTGCGCGCCGCAGTGCAGTCCCAGGTTCCGCGAACCATTCAGCGGGCGGCCCACAAGATTAAGGGATCG
>CAZUCM010000125.1:6259-8389 GCA_964619235.1 uncultured Terriglobales bacterium | reverse complement strand
TGGCGCCTGCTGCTGAATTACCCCGAATTGCTTGCCTGGGAAAACCTTTGGGTGAGCAGCCGCCACGAGTTTCAAGCCATGCTCTATCAACGGATAAAGAGCATCAACCCCGCGCTGCAGGTTGGCTGGCATGTATGGCATAACATGTCGTTCAGCCCATTCCAGCGCGCCGAAGAAGACTTTGCCGAAATGACCGCGTTTTCCGACTTTCTGCGGCCGGCGCTATACAACAACGCCGCCGGCCAGCGCTTCCTGAGTTTTGTCCAGGGCGCCCACAGCTCCGTATTTGCCGATTTGCCGCCCGATGCAATATTGCAGACGCTGTACCGCATGCTGAATTACCAGGAAGCGCCCTACGACGAGCTTGCCGCTACCGGACTATCGGCCGAATATGTGGAGCGGGAAACGCGACGCGCGGTGGAAGGCGTCGCCGGGCACGCCACCCAGATCTGGCCAGGGGTGGATATTGACGTGCCGGTCGAGCCCGGCGGCGGCCATTGCACTCCGGAAAGCGTCGGGCAGGCCGTGAGCGCGGTGTTTCACGGTGGTGCGCAAGGCATCATTCTTTCGCGCAATTACGTCGAAATGAAGCCGGAGAACCTTTCCGGCGCTGGCGCTGCGCTACGTCAACTCGGTTTGATCGGATAGGGTGCGGCGCAGCTTACTGCACCGTAGCGCTCAGGGTCATGGTATGGGATGCGGCGCCGCTGCTCGCAGTCAGCGTCAGAACATAGGTTCCCGCCGGCGTACCCGTGTCCGTATAACCAGAGGAGTTGCTGCTGGCGCCTCCGCCGCTGCCGCCACCGCAGGCGGAAAGCAGCAGGGTGGCCAGCAATACGGCACCAAAGGCAATGCGTTTGCGCCTGCGGCACGGAATTCCCCACAGGAAGACGCCAAAGAAACCCAAACTCCACTGAGCCACAATCCAGGAGGAATGCCGTCTCAGGGCGGAGACATGATGCGCCGCCGTGGTGTTTATGGTGACGGTCGAGTTGGCCGACGATGCACCGGATGCAATCTGCACCGGCGCTGCCGAGCAGGAGGCCTCGGTCATGGCGGCCGGAACCGCACAGGTAAAGGTGATGCTCCCCGTAAATCCATCCACCGCGGAAACCGCGACTGTCGCTGCGGCGGATTGTCCCGCCGTGATCGCGACGATGGAGCTGGTGGCCGCCGACAGAGAAAAGTCCTGTCCGGTTCCGTTCAGTACAACCGTCTGCAACGAATTGCTGGCATTACTATCCGCCACCGTCAGGGTCGCCGTGCGCGAACCTGTTGCCGCGGGCGTGAACGTCAGTGAAATCACGCAGGAACTGCCCACGCTAAGGCTCGCGTGACAACCGTTGCTGAGGCCAAAATCATTGGCATTGCTTCCGCTGATGCTCACGGAAGGAACCGCCAGGGCCGCCGTGCCGGTATTCTGCACGGTCACAGTCTGCGCCGTACTGGTGGTGCCCGTCGTCTGGCTGGAGAACGTCAGGCTGGCCGGTGTCAGCGCAATGGTCCCCACGGCCGCCACTCCGGTACCGCTTAACGCCAGGGTCTGGGGTGAGTTACTGGCATTGCTGTCGATCACCGTCAAGGTCGCCGTGCGGGAGCCGGAGGCGGCCGGGGTAAAGGTCACCGCGATCGTGCAGGTACTGCCCACGCCGAGGGTTGACTGGCAACCATTGGTCAGGCCAAAGTCCCCGGCATTGGCCCCACTGATACTGACGGAGGGCACGGCCAGAGCCGCCGTCCCGGAGTTCTGCAGGGTCACGGCCTGAGCCGTACTGAGGGTATCCGTCAATTGACCGGAGAACGTCAGGCTTCCCGGCGTCAGCGCAATCGTCCCCGCAAGCACCACCCCGGTCCCGCTTAGTGCCACGGTTTGTCCCGAGTTGCCGGCATTGCTGTCGGTTACGGTCAATGTTGCCGTGCGCGAGCCCGTGGCCGTGGGAGTAAAGGTAACCGATATCGAACAGGAACCACCCGCACCCATGCTCGTCTTGCAGGTATTGGTAGCGGCAAAGTCACCGGGATTCGTCCCGCTTATGGCGATGTTGGGCGTACCCAAAGCCGTCGTTCCGGAATCTTCGAGCGTCACGCTTTGCGCCGTGCTGGTGGTGCCCACGATCCGGCCGGAAAAGA
>CAZUCM010000125.1:0-6249 GCA_964619235.1 uncultured Terriglobales bacterium | reverse complement strand
TCAGGCTCGCCGGGGTCAGCAGGATCGTCCCGGTAATCGAAGTCCATTCGTTCACCAGATTCGTAACATTCATTGACCCGATGCCCGTAGCCAGGTCATAACCGGTCGCGGCATTGTAACCACTCAGCATCCCATAGGTCCCGGCGGTGACAGCCGAGCAGTTCGGACTGCCGCCGGCGCAGGGCACCGCATTGCTGCCGGTGGTGACATCGTAGAAAACACAGGTGCTCGCCACACTCGCCCCGCCGGCGCTATTGCAACTTGTGAGATTCGCCGTATTGGGAGCGCCGGTACTTCCATACTCTTTGGCCGCAAGTTGATAGAGAAAGTAATTGGCCTGGCCCAGACGATCGTTGATTTTTTGCTTGACCAGGGCCATGACTCCGGCAAACGCGGGAGCGGAAGCCGAGGTCCCGCCCACCGAATAAAGTTCGCCCTGAAATTCCAGGAGATAACCATCATGGCTGGCGGCGGACAAGGAGACATCCGGCAAATCGCGCACCCCGTCACTCGGAATCCCGTAAACGCCGCTCTGCCAGGAAGGCTTGGCCCACCCCGCAAGACACGCTCCAAAATCATTGGAGCTGATGCAATTACTGGCTCCTCCTGACCCGGCCCACAGCGAGGCATTCGCACCGCCGCAGGAGGATGGCGAGCAGCTCTCATTCCAGACTTCTTCGGGAATGTAGCCGATTGCCGAAGTATCCGGCAGCGGGATCGAACTCATGGTGCTGTTCCAACTCGCACTCTCGCTGTAAAACTCATTGCCTCCCACCGCCACGTTATACGCAGTGGAGGCCAGTCCGCTGACCTGTAGACCGAACTCCGCCACGCTGGGATCATTGGCGTTTCCACTGGCGGACTGGTCATCGCAACTTGCGGATCCGTTGTCTCCCGCCGACACGGCTACGGTAATTCCCTCTGCCGCCGCCTGCTCCCATAGCGCCGACAGAAACTCGTTTTCCGTATTCCCCAGCTCCGCTTCGCATTCTCCGTAGCTGGCGCTTATGACATCGGCAATGTTCTTGTCCACCAGATATTGAGCGGAAAGATCCACGCCATCGGTGGTTTCGGTGGACATCGATACCACCAGCTGAATCGAGGCGCCCGGTGCGGTTGCTCCCGACCACTCCACATCCAGGGTGTTTTCGATATCGTCTCCGGAAACATCGCCGGGATCGGTTCCATTGATGATCTGCTGAAACTTGTTGGCATAGCCGGGAAGATAGTTCGTCCGGAAAGTGGAAATGTCACTGGATTCGATGTCGCTGCGGCCCACGATGCCAATGGTGACGCCGGCGCCCGTGGTGCCCGCGGTGATGGTGGGGGTGGCGTTGTAGATCGTCCAAAAATCGCCCGGGGCCATGTAGTGGCTGCCGTCGCCGGCATTGTAGTCCGGCATGCTCTCCCAAGCCGCTAATCTCCGGGGACTATGGGCCACTGGCCGCTTGAAAAAGTCGTGCAGCGTACCCACTCCGGCGACCACGGAGGCCAGCGCAGCCGGAATCTGCGGGGCACTGACATTGGCCAGGTGCAGTTCGCCGCCGGCCAGGAAGTGGTGCATCTGGGTATGGAATGCCGTTTCGACCTGGGCCACGGCGCCCGAGAATTCTATGGTTCCGCGTCCTGCGGCCACCCCGGTCACGCGAAAGCCGTGGGTCTGCAACCAATGGACGATGGTATCGATATCCGCCTGCGCCGGCCCGAACCGGGCGCCAAATTGCTCCGGTGTCAGCCACTGGTGGTAACGCGAGGAATTCGGATCGTGCAATTCGCCGATCAACCGCTGTAAGTCCGCTTCCTGTTGCGGAGTACGCCGTAGAACCAGCAACATGCGCGATAATTTCATGCCGCCGTCGGCGGCGCCGCGGTCAAACTCGGCCCGCGCCAGCGGATGGGTGTTGCCGTGCAAAGCCAGCAGATTGCTCTCGTCGATCGTCCCGGTGATCTGCGGCGCATTCGCGCGGGCGGCTTCCGGGGTGGCTTGCGCCGCCAGCGGCCGGCCTGCCAGAAGCGGCAAAAGCACCAGCACTGGAATCGAAAGCAGAACGGGCAGCGCTCTTTTCATCGTCGCATTGTCCTTGCGAGTGATCCCGCGTTCGGGCGTGAAGATCTGCTTGGCACTTCCACTCGAAATAGCCATTCACTCCCTGCCGAACAAGCCGATTCCCCACCACAGAACTTCGGCCGGCCGGGGCACGCAGACCTCAGAAGAACGGAATGCGACCCTCTACCCCATCAACTAGTGCAGCACCATGGGTGTGATGCGTCCCACGCGCTGCGGTACTGAAATTTTAGAGCAATGCCGAAGCGAATTGCGGTTAACTCGCGGTAAAAAAGTTACTTATGTTTTGCGCAAGTGGGCGGGAGTGTGCCAAAATTACACGGAAACCTCCCATGTCCAACCCAAATACTCCAGACTCCCCATCCGCCGCCGAATCCAACGAGTCTTTTCATGACTTGCTTTCGCAGTACGAGAGCAGCCACGCGCGCAAAGCTGACGAAAGCGCCAAAGGGCTTCAGGGTACGGTAGTTGCCGTCACCGTCGATTCAGTGCTTTTCGATATCGGCTACAAAACCGAAGGCATCCTGCCCCTGGCCGAATTCCAGGCCGCCGGCGAAACCGTAAAGCCCGGCGATAAGTTCCTGGTTTCGATCAAAGGCCGCGACCCCGAGGGCTACTACGAACTGGCCCGCGGCAAAGTCGCCCGGCCCATCGACTGGGCGGCCCTGGAAAAAGCCTTCACCGAAAAATCGACCCTGGTCGGCATGGTGACGGGCGTCGTAAAAGGCGGACTCAGCATCGACGTGGGCGTGCGGGCATTTATGCCGGCCTCGCGCACCGGTACCCGCGATGCCGCCGAGATGGAAAAACTGGTGGGCCAGGAACTGCGCTGCCGCATCACCAAGCTCGACGTCACCGAGGAAGACCTGGTGGTGGACCACCGAGTGATTGCCGAAGAGGAAGAACGCGTCGTCAAAGAGCGCCGCTACGCGGAGATCAAGGAAGGCGCAACCGTGACCGGCGAGGTTCGCAGCCTGACCGATTACGGCGCCTTCATCGACTTGGGTGGCGTCGACGGCCTGTTGCATGTCGGCGACATCTCCTGGAGCCGTATCAATAAGCCCGAAGACGTGCTGTCGCTGGGGCAGCAGGTGGAGGCGCGGGTCCTCAAGGTCGATCTGGATAAGCGCCGTATATCCCTGGGATTGAAGCAGTTGCTGCCCCATCCCTGGGACGCCGTGCCGGACAAGTACAAGGCCGGCGAGCGCGTGCGCGGCACCGTCACCCGCACCGCCGAATTTGGCGCGTTTGTCGAACTGGAAGCGGGGATTGAAGGGCTGATTCACATTTCCGAATTGTCATGGGGCAGAAAGGTGAAACGCACCGAAGACGTGGTCAAACCCGGTGACACCGTGGAAGCCGTCATCCTGGGCGTCAACCCGGATACCCGCCGCATCGCCCTCGGCCTCAAACAGGCACTGGGCGATCCCTGGGCCGACATTGCGCAAAGGTTTCCCGTACATTCGGTGATCGAAGGCCCCATCGTCAGCCTGCAAAAGTTTGGCGCATTCGTTCAGCTGGTCGAAGGCGTGGAAGGCATGATTCATATCGGCGACATCACCGCCGAACGGCGCATTAACCATCCGCAGGACCTGCTGCGGGTCGGGCAAATCGTCAAGGCTCTGGTGTTGGAAGTCGACGTCGAAAAGCGGCGCGTGCGCCTGGGCATGAAACAGCTGCTTCCTACCAGCCTGGAGGAATACATCGGCGAACACAAGGAAGGCGATTCCGTCACCGGCCGCATCCTTGAAGTAACCGGCGGCAGCGCCCGCGTGGAACTGGGCGAAGGCATCCATGGCACCTGCACGATGCCCGCGGATGGACCGGCGGAAGAAGCGAAGCCGGCCGAGTCGAAGGCCGATTTATCGTCACTGACTTCCATGCTGCAGGCGCGCTGGAAGGGCGGCGCTTCCGGTGGCGGGTCGAAGAAGGAAGCCGCCCAGACGGGGCAAATTCGCAGTTTCCGAATCGCCAGGCTGGATGCGCCGGCGAAGAAGATCGAACTGGAACTGGTGTAACACCGGGCTGCCGGCGATCCCGGCTCATGCTCCTGACATTTCTGGCAGCCCAGGTTTTTCGACTTCGTGGCATTATTCTTTCTTCCGTGGAGGTACCCAATTGCTGCGCATTTCGCGAGTGCTGTGCCTTCTTGTCTTCGTAGCTGCAGCCGCTTCACTCTGGGCAGACAGCAAAGATCCCGCCGACTACCCATTGCGCCTTCATATCTACACAAGCGATGGAATCACCTTTTATCACGATCGGTTCCCCGATGAATCGCGAGGCGATGGTCGCGCCAACCTGTTCGAGAATGGCGAGGTCCGGGGATTGGATTTCAGTTTCGACTGCGACAAGAAAATAGCGCCTTCGTTCGCTTTCGAGACCTATCCTGCCAACTGGAAAAAGAAGAACGAGCAACTCGTGGTTCTTTTCCCGGTTATCGGAAAATCGAACACGTACTTTACTTGCACGCTGAATACACAATTGAAGGACTACGCATATTTCCTGCAGAACGGGCGCTTGTCTCCCGAGCCCACGTCGCAATTCAAGGCATGGATGACGGGCCACGATTACGACCCTGAGCATGGCAAGAACACCCCTGTGCGGAGCGACAAGACTGTATCGGGCGCCCCTCGGGCCGCCGCGGCGGCAGTTGCGCCCAGTCGATTGGACGAGGCGCGGAAATGCCTGACCGGCAGTCACAAAGACACTGAAAAAGCCCGGAAATTGCTACTGGAAGTTGTGCAGAGCGACAAGGCTATGTCGGATGCCGACACGCTGGTCTGGGCCGATATTTACCTGGGTTACATCGAGGACCGCGCCAAGAACCGGCAGACGGCAGTCGGTTGGTACGAGAAGGCGTTGGCCGTGGAAGGGGCTCCGCCCGGCAGCGTGAGTGTGGCAAAATATGGGCGCCAACAGCCGCTGGTATGGATTCGCCATCTGGATGCCCCATCTCAGGAGCCCGCAAAATCTTCGCTCAATCCCTGAGGGAAGGCGGCTTCGAAATGCACGGTTTCGAGGGGTCGAGGACGGCCGGGAGCGCGGGCTGCCCGCCCGCATTCCCGCGATCTTACAGCTGTTTTTTCTCCGCCTTCTCGATCTGCGTATCGGGAACGGTACGGCAACGGGCTACGGCGAATTCCTCAATGTTCAAAAGGGAAAACGTCGGAACGCCCGCCGTCCGCGGCGCCTGCAGGTGAAAGAAGTCGGCCCGGCGTACATCCTGCAGCACGAACGCGGGGCGCCGGTCTTCGGCCTTCGACTGGATCTCCACATTCCGCATTTCCAGGCCTTTCACATGGCGGATAAAAAAACCATGCGCCGGCATGGAACCGAACATCTCGGGATCGGGATACTTGCCTTCGTTTTCCGGGGGATCCAACTGCGCCATCTCTTTGGTTCCGCCACCTTGATGCTGGATCAGGATGTCATACATCTTGAGATCCTCAATCATGTGGCCGGGAACGCCGCTGATGATGCTGCTGATTTCCGAAGAGGCGCCCGCACATAAGATATTGCTGATCCGCACCCGGCGGATCTTCCCCACCGGCTCGCCGACCGGACCACGCATGCGCGAACCCAGGCGAATGAAGATGGGCGCGCCGACAATATGCCGCATGGTGATATTGGAGATGTTCACGTCTTCCACGATGGCGCCATCTTCCGATTCCACGGCCAGCCCATGACAACCATCGAACACGCAATTGGTAATGGTGATGTTCTTGAACCCGCCATTCGATTCGGTGCCCAGCTTGATTCTTCCGGTGCGATAGCGCTTGATATCCGGCGGTATCTGCTTGCAGGTGCCGTCGAGCAGAGTGCCTTCCTCGAAGTTCCCCGTCACCAGGCAATCGCTGATGGTCACCATCTCCGTGGTGCGCTTGCGGCCCAGGGCATAGGAACTCTTGGGCACGATGGCGTCATCCCAGGGCGAATTGACGCTGCACTTGCTCACATGGACGTTGTGGCAACAATCGATGTCGATGCCGTCCCGGTTCGTATCGATGGTGAGATTGTCGATCGTAAAGTTATCGACCCCGGTGGCCAGGATGCCAAAGTGACCACCGTGCAGGATGGAGAAATCTCGCAGCAGCACATTGCGGCAATTCTTCAGGCTGATCGCCTTGTTTCCGACGCCGGGCATCTCCGCAACCGGCAATTCGCCTTTGCGTCCCGAACTCAGC
>CAZUCM010000124.1:0-8394 GCA_964619235.1 uncultured Terriglobales bacterium | reverse complement strand
ATGGCTGCCGACACCTCCGGATTGCGCTCGTGCCCGTTCTGCAGCGCCGACGGCAGTGGAGTGGATGAATACGTGCACCCGACGCTGGAACGGACGTATCTGGTTTCCACTTCGCGCATCCATGGCGTACAAAACGACGGACTGCAAACGATTCACGTTCTCAAGGACATCACCGACCGGCGCGAAGCGGAGCGGCGTTACCGGGAGTTATTCGACAATATTCAGGAAGGACTGTTCTTCTGCAGTCCGGACGGCCGTTTTGTCGAGGTGAATGACACGTTGGTGCGCATGCTGGGCTATGAGAGCCGGGAAGAGCTGCTGCAGGTCGATATCCCCACGCGTTTGTACCTGAACCCGGGCGGCTGGAACAATTTTGAACAGGCCATCGGCAAGGGTGGCGGCGTGCTGCGGAATTTCGAAGTCGTACTGCGGCGCCGGGACGGTTCCATTATTTATTGTCTGCAGAACGCCTTTGCCGTGACCGACGCCCAGGGCGGAGCGTTGCAGTATCGCGGCCTGATGTCCGACATCACCGAACTGAAAAACTTCCAGGTGGAACTGCAGCGGGAACGCGACTTTTCCAGCCAGATTCTGAACAACACGCAGAGCCTGATTCTGGTGGTGGATACCGCCGGACTGATCAGCTACGCCAACCGCCGCTGTTATGAGGCGGGCAATTTTTCGGAATCCGAGCTGGTGGGCCGGCGGCTGCTGGAACTGGTGACGCCGCAGCGCCGCGATGCCATGGCCCGTTCCTTCGAATCCTGCCTGATGGGCGAACAGGTGGACAACCTGGAATTGCCGGTCGCGCTGGGCGAAGACCGGACCGGCCAGTTCTCGATCAACGTCAGCCCCATGCGGGACAAAGAGGGGTTGGTGAACAGCGTCGTCGTGGTGATGACCGATATTACCGCCGCCGCCCAGCTCCAGGCCAAATTGATGCATACCGAAAAAATGGCGGCGGTCGGGCAATTGGTCAGTGGCGTGGCGCATGAGGTGAACAATCCTCTCACCGCCGTGCTGGGATTTGCCGATCTGCTGCTGGATAATCCCGAGGTGCCGGAGGCGGCGAAGAAAGATATCGGAATCATCCTGCACGAAGCGCAGCGCACGAAGCAGATTGTGCAGAACCTGCTCAGTTTTGCGCGCCAGATGCCGCCGCAACGCGCTCAGGTGCCGCTCAACGCCATCTTGCGGCGCACCCTGGCCTTGCGATCCTACGACTTTGCCAATCACAACATCACCGTGATCGAACGGCTGGACCCGGACCTGCCCGACGTACTGGGCGATGCCCATCAGTTGCAGCAGGTCTTTCTTAATATCCTCAACAACGCATACGACGCCGTCCACGAGAGCGGCCGGGCGGGGAAGATTGAGGTGGAGAGTTCGTCGGCGGAAGGATTTGTCGAAGTGGGATTCCGCGATAACGGAATGGGAATCCGGCATCCGGATCGAATCTTCGACCCCTTCTTTACCACCAAGGAAGTGGGTAAGGGAACCGGCCTGGGTTTGAGCATTTGTTACGGCATCATTCGCGAGCACGGCGGCGAGATTGCCTGCTGTAACAACAGTCATGGCCCGGGCGCTCTGTTTACCGTACGCCTCCCTGTGGCCAGCGCCGTGCCGGCGTTGGCCTCCGGCGTGGGAGGCGAGTCATGAACCGGCCGATGATTCTGGTGGTCGAAGACGAGCCTTCCGTGATGGCGTTCGTGCGGGCGGTGCTGGAACGCAGCGGTTACGAGGTGGAAGGTGCGGAGAACGGGGTGAAAGCCCTGGAATTCCTGCGCGCGCGCAGCTATTTTGGCGTGATCTCGGACATGCGGACGCCCGGAGGCGTCGATGGCTCCGGCGTGTGGGCCTGGATCGCGGAGAACCGCCCCGAACTGCTGGGAAAGCTTATCTTTATTACCGGAGATATCGTGAACGAGGAGACTGCGGCAACTTTGCGTCGCACCGGAGCTCCTTTTGTGGAAAAGCCGTTTCGCGTGCAGCAGCTGATCTCAACCGTGGAAAGCATTCTGGGGAAGGCCAAATGACCGACGATTTTCGCGTTACCTGTCTGGTCGTGGACGATGAGGCTTCGATCCGCGCG
The DNA here is from genome assembly GCA_964619235.1 of uncultured Terriglobales bacterium. GTDB lineage: Bacteria > Acidobacteriota > Terriglobia > Terriglobales > Acidobacteriaceae > CAZUCM01. The sequence goes on along the minus strand of CAZUCM010000124.1, from coordinate 6,302 downwards.
CTTTGCCGGCGGATCGCGGAATCCGTTGGCTTCAAATGCATCGAGGCGGAGAGTGCCGAGATTGCGCTGACCTGCCTGGAATCCGAGGCCCCCAATCTGGTGCTGACCGATCTCAAATTGCCGCACATGAGCGGCGTGGACCTGTTGCGGCAGATCAAGATCCAGTTTCCCCGCACCGAAGTTGCCATCATGACCGGCCATGGCACCATCGACTCCGCCGTGCAGGCGATGAAGCTGGGCGCTTACGACTATGTCACCAAGCCGTTTCGCGTCAATGAACTCAAACTCGTGCTGCAACGCATGGAGGAGAAGGTTCGGCTGGTTTTCGAGAACGAATATCTGCGCGATCGCGTGCGCAACGATCAGGAATTGAGCGAGATTACGGGTTCCTCGGCCAAGATTCAGGATGTGCTGCGGATGGTGGCGCGGTTGAAAGATACGCGCACACCGGTCCTGATCACCGGCGAAAGCGGTACCGGGAAAGAATTGGTGGCGCGTGCCATCCATTTCCGCGGATCGCTGGCCAAGCGGCCGTTCCTGGCGGTGGATTGCGGGTCGCTGGTGCCGACGCTGGTGGAAAGCGAGCTCTTTGGCCATGAGAAAGGCGCATTTACCGGCGCCTTGCGCTCCAAGATCGGCCTCTTCCAGGCGGCTGCCGGCGGTACCATTTTTCTGGACGAGATTGGCGAACTCTCGCTGGAGATGCAGACCAAGCTGCTGCGCGTGTTGCAGGAAAAGGAAGTGCGCCCGGTCGGCAGCAACGAGAAGGTCAAGATCGATGTGCGCGTGATTGCCGCCAGCAACCGCGATTTGGAGCAGGAGTATCAGGAAGGGAAGTTCCGCAAGGACTTGTTTTTCCGGCTGAATGTGGTGCCGATTCGCATGCCCTCGCTGCGGGAGCGGCGCAGCGATATCCCCGCCCTGGTGCACGCGCTGGTGCAGCGCTTTGCCCCCGATCAGAAGGTACAGGTCACTACGGCGGCCATGAACTGCCTGATGTCCTACGATTGGCCGGGCAATGTGCGGGAGCTGGAAAACTCGATCGAACGCGCTCTGGCGCTGGGAAACCATCAGCTGATCGATGCCGTGGATCTGCCGCCATCGTTACGCGCCCAAATGGGTGTGGCTGCCCCGGCCGTGGCCTCCTCCGGTACCGCTATGGCTTCTACCGATCTCGAAGACCTTGAACGCCACGCGATCGAGCGCGTCTTCCAGCAGGTGGACGGCGATAAAGCCGCCGCCGGCAAGCTGCTGGGGATCAGCCGCGCCACTCTGTATCGCAAGCTCAAACGCTATGGCATTGGCGGAGCGAAATCCGGGGAGGAGACAGCTTCTGACGCGGTCACCGCCGCCAGTGGAGAGTGCTAGCTTTCCGGAAGCAGTCCGGGAGCGGTAGTAAGCATTAAGTTCCAAGTTTTAAGACATTTTGTCACAGCTTGGTCGTTTTTTGGCTCTTATACGGTATGACGACAACCGAAGCAATATCCCCCGTAGAAGTTAACGACGCAGAGCTGGTTGCGCACAGTCTGCGTGGCGATCGGGATGCCTTTGGCCAAATTGTGGCGAGATACCAGGCCCTGATCTGTTCGCTCGCTTATAGTTCCTCCGGCAGCCTGACCGAAAGCGAGGATTTGGCCCAAGAAACTTTTACCACGGCTTGGAAGAATCTATCCGGATTGCGCGAGCCGGGAAAACTGCGCTCATGGCTTTGCATCATTGTCAAAAATCTCGGCCATCGGGCCCGACGTGGGCAGAATCACGAGCCGGCGCACGAGGCAGAATCGATGGAAACATTGGACAAATTGCCGGCGCCGGGACCACACCCGCTGGACCAGGCCATCAGCCGGGAGGAGGAAGGCATTCTGTGGCGCTCACTTGAACGCATCCCTGAAATCTATCGCGAACCGCTGATCTTGTTTTATCGCCAGCATGAATCGGTTGAAGAAGTGGCGCTGGCGCTGGAATTATCCGCCGATACGGTCAGGCAACGACTCGTGCGCGGACGAAGACTTTTGCAGGTAGAGGTTATCGCTTTTGTCGAAGGCGCGCTGGGAAAAACTTCGCCGGGCCCGGCGTTCACGCAAGGTGTGCTGTCGGCGTTGCCGGTGGCGGCCTCTTCGGCCAAAGCCACCGCCGTCAGCGCGACCCTGGCCGCAGGTGGCGCAGCTGCAAAAAGTGCCGCAATCTTGGGATCAGTGGGCAGCTTGTTTGCCTTGCTTGGCAGCGGATTTGTCTCGGCGCGAGCGGCAGCTGACTGTACCACTAAGTCGCTGCGCGAGCGGAGATTCACATTCCTAATGACTAGCATCCAACTCGGCCTGCAGATCCTTTTTTTTGCGGCCATTTGGAATTTTGGGAATTTTGGGAATTTTACTTTAGGTCCTGCATCTTTTGGCCTCAATATCGTGAGGGCGATAGGTATATTTCTCTGGTGCACTCTTGGCGTCGGTCTGTCCGTGTTCCTACGCCGTCGTTTGCAACAAATTCAAATCGAAGAAAAGACCTTTCACGAAAACGATGGGAAATGGCCCAAGAAAGAAACTGATCCTGCGGCAAATTCGTCCGGAACCAGATCAAACAGCAATCTTAAGGTGGCAAAACTCCTGGCGTTCATCTTGGTTATTGCGGCAATAACCATATTCCGAATCCTGAGGAACCACGATTTCCGTTTCGCCATTGTGGTTTCGGCAATTTTTGCGCTGATTTTTTTCTGGGCGTGGCGCCATCTGAAAAATCCCCCGCGCCGCATTCATTGGTCTGGTCGACCGCGACGGTCTGGGATTGTTGGGATTGACGTATCTATGCCAATTTTATATGGATCGTTGACCCTGTTGGGCTTCAACCGGTGGGGCCGGGCACATCCTAGCCTTTTGAGTGTCGCATCGCCGGCAGAAGTTATTGGGTTCAACCTCGTCGTGGTTCTGGCCTATGCCTTGTTTATCGGAATTCTTCTCTGGAAATGCGACCGTGTGAAACTACCCATGTAGTGTCGGCACGACATTTCCGGCGCAGCCAGATACCGGGCGGGTGGCAAGGCCTTGGCGCCGAGGCGACCAGGAACCTGCAGGTTTCTGGTTTTCTTGGCGGTGCGACCGAAGGCATGGGTGCCCGCTTCTTTGCGCCGGCTGCTGATGCGAGGGTGGGCGAGGGCTTCCAGGCCCGGCGGCAAAGGGGCGGACGACATGAAGCGAGAGTTCCCCTTTTGCGTCTACCGGGGTTAGTCCTTTTCTTGTCAGGCATTGACCTGGACAAGTCGTATCCGAGTGTGACAGGGCGTTTTTCATTCTTCTTCGCAGGCGAGTGCGGCTTGCCTCTCCTCTGCGGCCTTTCTGCCTCGCCCCCGTTTCATGAGAAGCAGAAACCCGTTTCCACACTATTGCCTTCCACCTTCCTCTGTCGCAAAATCGCTTTGCCGGTTGCTGCGGCCGGCTTTCCCCAGGGAGAGCCGCGTTCTGGGTCTTTGAAAATGGATATCGGCAATCATAAGCCGCCGGCTTTCCTGGGAGCGCGGGCTGCCACCGGCGAGATCGCCAATGTTGGGAAGTTGGCGGACTGGCATTGTTGGCGGCCTTACAATTTTTGTCATTACCGGCGAGCACAGCGGCGAATGACAATACGTGCGCAGGATGAGATGGTTGAGAAGGATGATTTTTGTGGGGTGTATGGGGTGCACCTTGGCCCAAAGTTGCCTAAGATCAACGCCTCCAGCGGCGAGATCGCCAATGGTGGAAAGTTGGCGAGCTGGCATTGTTGGCGGCCTTACAATTTTTGTCATTACCGGCGAGCACAGCGGCGAATGACAATACGTGCGCAGGATGAAATGGTTGAGAAGGATGATTTCGTTGGGGTGCTGGGGTGCTGGGGTGCACGTTGGCCAAAGATGCATAAGATCAACGCCTCCAAGGGGATGAACAACCAAGGGCCAATTGCGCCTATTCGCCTGGGAGGTCTGGGCAGGTTGCCCTTTGGGTTTTCTTCTCCCGGGCACCCACGCCAATTGTCGGCCGGGAAGAGGAGACGATAAAGAGCGGCGTCTCAACCGCCGCGGTGTTTCACCCTGAGACAAACGCGTCAGGCCAATATTTAATCTTCCTTTAGAATCATAACCTTCCGTTTGGCCTTCCATTTGCATGATGAGTTCCGGAGCTTCATGTCCGCTGGTTAACCGGTGCAAGCGAGGACTGTTTGCCGGGTCCTTGCCGGAGATGGCGTGAAGACGAAGTTTCAGAAGTGAGAGGTCGAAACGTGTCGAACAAGGCCAGCACTTCCGCCGGTCGGGCAGTTGGATCTGCCAAAGACGAATCGTTCGTCGGCCGTTTGGCGCAGTTCTTTCCCTCGGCAACTCCGGTGCGCTTGCCGGTGCGGGTGATTGCCGACGCGGGGGAAAGCGAACAGACCGTGATCGAGTACGGGACCTCGCAGGAGGTGCTGTTTGCCTCCGCATTACCGCTGGAGTTTGGCGCGCACCTGCGGGTGCGCAATGTGGACGGATCCCTCGATGCCGAAGCCTATGTGGTGGCATTGCAGTTTCAAGGCGGGAATATGGCGATTGCGGCGCGTTTTGCGCACGAAGTCTCCAACTGGATCGTTAAGCCATGACGCAAGACCGAAAAGAGCTGGAAGCGCTCGCCGCGGAATGGCGCCAGGCGCGGGCCATTTATTCCATCTACCACGGGATCGCGCTGCGCTTTGCCCTGGAGGCGCCGGATTGCCCGCTCTTGGAATCGCCGGTGAATGCCGCCGACCGCGAGGCTCTGGCCACCATCGACGGCTGGTTTTGTGAAATGGACGGCATCATCCAGGTGCATCAACTGCGGCTCTTTCTGCAGACCAGCCCCCTATCGTGCGAAGCCAGCCTGCGCTACCTGATCCTGCATCAATTCCATAAGCAGACGCATGCCGCGACCGACCGTGACAAACTTGATTTCCTCATGGTTCAGTATTTCGCCCAGTGCGCGCCGGAATCCATGATGCATACGCCGCCGGGATTTGAGGACGTCAGTTTCGTGCTGAGGCCGGTGCTGGGAGATGTCCTTTCCGACGACATGGCAACTTCCATGTCGCAGCTGGGGGATGTCATCCGGCGCATGTCCGGCTGTGGCGCCCTGATGGATCTGCTGCAGCAACATCTGCTGGAGGAAGTGCGAAAGATCAAAGCATCGGTGCAGGAGGAATATTTCGCCGCTCCCACGCTGATCGCGTTTGCCCGGCTTAATTTTCTTACCCGGCAGACTTTTTTCCGGCTGATGCGCGCCGACCTGGAAGCGATCCGCTCCGGAGTGCGCACCCTGCAACAACGTGGCGTGGAGACGATCGACTGCAGCCGGGCACAGCTTTCCACCGAAGAGCCTCTGGCGCGCGTTCTGGAAATGGCGCGCCAGTGGAAGAAACCTTTCCTGGCGGAGTATTCCGCGGGCAATCATTTTGTGCAGTTGGCGGAGCTGCGCGCGGCGGTAGAAGAGGTGCTGGATCGGACCGCGCCCGACGAGCCCGAGCCGGTCGAGCAGGCTCCCGCGGAGCCACCGCCGGCGGCAGTTGCAGATCCGGTGTTTTCGGAATTTTCTTCTGCAGAGAATCCAGTGGCCGCCGATGGGTCACCGGCCACCTCGCCGGTGAGCCGTCCTGCCGCGGTAGCTGACGCGGCGCCGGACCTTACGGATGATTTGCGAAAAGTCCGGAAACAGCTGGCGCATTATCTGATGGCCGATCGAGCGCGCACCCGTACGGTGGGCGCTACCATTGTCGTGGGACAGGCCCGATTGACGCTTTCTTCCTGGGAGGTCACGGCCTTTGTGGAAGGCGTAGGCGAGTTCACGGAAACCGTACAGCGAGGGGTAGCCACCCGGGTACTGCTCTTTCAGCATATGGAACAGGCGAAACAGAACGGCGCGCGGCAGAAGCTCACGGATGTGGTGGCTGCGGCGCGGGAAGAGGCGGCGAGGCTGCAGCAATCGGTAACCGATGCACGGGAGGCGCGCAACATCGAGGCGACGGTTACGTTATCCGCGACGGCGCAGCGCCTGATCGGCATCATCGCCGAAGCCGAAGGCATTTTGCAGTTGGGGTAGCAGGGCCGGGGAAGAGAGACGCACATGACTGTTCTTATCATTGCCGATGACGCCGAGTTCTCGCGGGACATTGTGGGCCGGTGGCACACCGAGCGCCAGATGCCTGCCTTTGCCGTAGTCAGCAGTACGGTCTGGCAGGGGGCGAACGGAGGTTTCGAACTCGCCTTGCTGGGGCCGATGCCCTCCGCCCGCCTGTTGCCGGTTTTGCGTATGCTGCAAAACTCGTCCGCGGCG
>CAZUCM010000123.1:0-8424 GCA_964619235.1 uncultured Terriglobales bacterium | reverse complement strand
CGAACCGAAGCGGAAGCCGAAAATTTCGGCGTCGCCGTGCATTACCGGAATCGGTTCGAAGTTGACGCCAAACAGGCTGACCGGTCCTTCGATGTCGTGCAATTCCACCTGTGCGAGCCCGCCGTACTTATAAGTAGCGTCAAAGATATATTTGAAGACGGTTTGAATAAGCTTGCCGGTCTGGGCCTGCGCGTACAAGGGAATCTTGCCGTCGGCGCGATGGAAGGTCAGCGGGCGCAGATCGTCCAGTCCCAGAATATGATCGGCGTGGCCATGGGTATAGAGCACGGCATCGAGCCGGCGCAGTCCTTCGCGAATCGCCTGTTCACGAAAGTCCGGGGTGGTATCGATCAACACCAGCTTGTCGGCGTACTCCAGCAAAATGGAGGGACGGGTGCGGCGGTCGCGCGGATCGGCGGAGCCGCAGACGCGACAATCGCAGCCGATAGTCGGTACCCCCATGGAGGTGCCGCTGCCCATTACTGTCAGCCTGGCCTTCATATCTTATGGATGCCGCCGGGCGCGCCCTCAGGCGGATTCTGCACGGCCCGCGCCAATGCGTTGGTGATTTCCAGATACTTCATGCGCAGGTCGTAAAGCACGTCCTCCAGCAGTGAGCCTTCCGCCGCCGTCAGGTTGCCCTTGGTTTTCTCCTGCAGCAAAGAGAGTGCATCGATGGACTGGCGTGCGCCGATGATATCGACGCGGCGCTGGCCCTGTCCCTCCTGGCCCATGAACCCCATTTGCACCAGCGCCGTCACATACAACGGCTCCACGACGCGGTCGAATCCGGCCTTGAGGTCGTCGGCAGCCAGTTGGCCCCCAAGTTCCCGCCGAAGCTGATCGTCCAGGGCGGCCGTGGATGCCTGATAGGCACGGGTGTTTTCCGCACGCTCGGCGGCGGATGGCGGAGCGGGACGGTCTTCCGGCGACGCAGCTTCACCGGAAACTGGTTCGCCGGGTCTGTTTTCGCCGGCGGTTTCGGTTGCCGGGGCGGGGCGCTGAGCCTCGGCCTCTGTGGAATGAGGGGTTTCGCTCCGCTCGTCGCTCTCCTCGGAAAATCGGCGGCGATCGGTGACGGTGAATTCCGGTTCGTTCTTCTTGTCTTTGGTCATAATGAAAATCTCTTCTGTTACAGGATATCGCTGAACGGCAGCGGGCTCACTTTGGCCAAGGCACCACCGGCATGCAAAATGGCACCGGGCGCCGCATGCTCGCGGCGCACATATCCCAGAGCCAGAGTAGCCCAGTGGTCATCCTCACGCTGGGGGACGCGTAAGGCGCTGGTGATCTCTCCGGCTTCTTTGCTCTGGCCCTCGCTCTCCACCAGCAATTTGGCGCCGGGCGCCGGCAGCGCCCCGTCGATAACGAAGCCGGTAAAAGTGCGATGCACATTGCCGCGGGCGCGAACGCGCTCCACGATTTCTTGTCCGATGTAACAGCCTTTGCCGAAATGCAGCGCCTGCATCTGAGCGGTCTCCTGGGGCAGCTCGCGGTCACGGATATCCACTCCGACCCTGGGAATGCCGGCGGCAACGCGGAACATCTCCAGCGCTTCCGCGCCTGTCGGCACTGCGCCTGCCGCAGTCAGGGCATCCCAAATTCCGGGGGCCTCCGCCGGCGGCGTCCAGAATTCGCATATTTGGAACGGCCCGCCGCCGCGGCTGGCCAGGGAGATGCGTTGGCCCTGCCATGCGGTTTCCGTCCAGGAAGGCGATGCCGTGAGCGTGCCGGGCAAACCCGCCCGGCGAAGCCATTCCGCCGCCCGCGGCCCTTGTACCCCGATGCCGGTAAGTTGGCCGCCGAGCTCCACCACTTCCACCTGGTCCATGATGATGTATTTGCGAAATGTTGCCAGTATGCTTTGCAGCTGCGACTGCTCGGTGACGGCCAGAAAATCTTCACCGCGGTTATAAATGTAAAGATCGCCCAGGATGTGACCTTGCGCCGACAGCAGGAAGTTATAGTTCCCCTGGCCGAGGGCCAAATCGCGGATATTGTTGCTTACCATGCCGTTCAGCCAGCGTACCCGGTCGCGTCCGCCGATGACGAAGGGCGCATGCCAGTCGAGGTCGTAAACGCCGCAGGCGTCCCGCAAGGCCAGGAATTCCCGGCGCGAATCGGTAAAACAAAGAGCCGTCTCCGCGCCGCAGTATTCGCCCGGGCGCGCTCCGATTCTGGTCAGGTGGTCACCTAAAGTAGTTCGATTCATATTCCAAACCATTGATTATAACGAAGTGTGAAGCGGCGGGGAGTTGGCACTCGACCGCTTGGCCGGGGCTAATTGTGGGTGTTCGGCGCGGTCTTGGCAGCTTCCGCCGCCTCGGCGACGCTTCGTTCCGTCTCCGAATACGGAGACAGTTGCGGAATGGGGAGATCCGCATCGACGAACCAGACGGTCCGCCCGGGCATTTGCTGCAGCAGAAGACGATTATGCTCGACACCCTTATCGTGGGCCCAGACGACCCTGGAGTGCGTAAGGTCCGCTTCGTTGTAAACCCATTCCTGACCGACCCAATGGGAGGGCTGATAATGCACGAAAACCAGTTGCGAACCCGATTGCCGCTGCAGCCATCGCTGCATGGAGGCGCGCAGCAAAGCCCAGTCTCCTTTGGCGGGTAGTAACGTTCCCCAGTCGGGCAACAGGAATTGCGGACTGGCATCCAGCTTGCGCAGCACCACCCGCCCAATCAACGACAGGAGGCAGAGAACCGGGAACATATAGACCAGATTGCGCAACCCGAGCCGCAAGGTGGCGCCGTTCCATTGTCCGGGGGCGAGATTCGCGGCTGCCCGGCGGCGCTCCCGTTGGGAGAGGTGTGCATCTTCCCCAGGCGTTTCGGCATGCCAGTGCCACATGCGGCGAAGACCGTCGAGTTGCAGGAACAGACACAGGCAGGCGATGGGAGCCGTATAGTGCGGGAACCACCATTTTGCGGCACTCCCGATCACCATCAGCAGAACCGTGATGGAAATCGCCAGGTGCTGCCACAGGCCGTCAAATACCAGCCAGAGAAGCACAATCTGGATCACAATCAACAGATCCAGCAGGCTGCCCAGTCCGATGTCCTTTACGTCAAAGTTGATCGTAAGGATGATCACGCCGGCCAATACCGCCCACTGCAGATAACGTATCCAGCCGCGGCGCAGGAGAACCGGAATCACCAGGGGCAGGCTGAGCAGGACTTCGCAATAGAAGATCCACCAGTCTCCAAGGTTCCTGGCTGTGGATCCGGGCCAGTAATTGCGCCGCAGATCGTAGTGGTAGGTTTCCATCTTTTTGTAATACGTCGATAGCACGGAACTGCTGTAGGTGATCGGCGCGCGCATGGGGAGAAAGATGAACGCCGGAGTTACCTGGTACTGCCGCTCATGTTCGACATAGGGAGGGGTAAGGGCCGAACCGGTGATCGTGCGGTTGTAATTCGCGGTCACCGCCGCTCCCAGCAGCAGAACGGCGCCGGCCGGCAGGACCACGCTATGCCAGAACCTGGCTTTTGCCCAGTGCCGCTCCTGCATGCAGTGGTACAAAAAGAAGCCTCCAGCCACCACCAGCGCGCAAATCCCTTCCAGGGGGCGGCTGTTGAGCAGCACCACGGCTCCAACGCCGAACCATACGGCACTGGACCACGATAGCCGGTCCCAGAGCCGCCGCAACGCGCCAAAACACAGTGCTCCGCCCAAAGCGGCAGCCATGCCGCCCCAGTAGCTCTGGCTCCAGTAACCGAAGACGCCCCATTGGATGGCCATCAAAAGCCCGCCCATCAGTCCCCAGACCGGCCCCACCCAGGCCTGCAGCATCCAGCAGGTGGCGGCGCAGGCCAGTGCCGAACTCAACCAAAGGCCTACGGCAGGGTGGTCGGTCAGCTTTTGACCGATGGCAAGGAAAAATCCTTGCGCCGGATAGTACTTGGAGACGTACGCCGGGTGGAGCAGCACGTGAAAGGTATCGAAGAATTCGGGCAATGGCGGCGTTGGATTGGCAAGATGGCCGTGAGCAAAAGTGTCCGCCATCAGCAGGTAGCTGAATTCGTCCTGCACTCGCGGCACCGGTTCGTAGAAGAGACCAGCCACCAGCAGGCAGCCCAGAAAAGTGGCGCAGCCCAGAGCGGCAATCACCAGGCCCTGGCGCGCCGCAAGCCGGCGGATCCATTCGCTGTGCCCAGCCTTCCGTCGTTCCTTCCGTCCCAGTTGGACCACGTCCGCCAGGGACAGTATGATCGCCAGCAGCACCAAGGCTAATTGAAGCGACTCAATCATATGCATGGAGGAATTCGCCCGAGTTTACCACAGTGAGGGAAGCCGAATCCTAAGAGAAAATCCTCGGCTGCTACACTCAAGCGTATGAAACTGCGTCTGCTGATTGCCGGCTGCCTGCTATTTGGCGTGGCCGCCTCTGCCCAGACGCCGGCGGCGCAACCGACGCCGGTGCTTCCGCCCGCCAACCTTCCGGCAACGCACCCTGCCGCTGCTCCGCCGCCGGCTGCGCCCGCCAATTCTCCGGCAAATGCGGCTGCGGCCAAGCCGGAAACTAAAATCACGCCGCAACAGGCCGAGGAGCTGTTTCGTTCGGTCGATAAAATCCTGAAGTTTGTGAGCGCGGACACCGGACTGCCGATCAAGCATCGGGTGAAGCGCCAGCTGGCCAGCCGCAGCCAGGTCGAGGAGTTCATCGGCGCGCGCTTGAAAGACGACGAGGAAACTGCGCGGCTGGAACACAGCTCGGTGGTGTTGAAAAAATTCGGGCTCATTCCCCGCGACTTCAATCTGGGGGAGTTTATGCTGGCGCTGCTGCGCGAGCAGGTGGCCGGATTCTACGACGCCAAGACCAAGTCCGTCTATTTGCTGGACTGGGTGGAACCCGATGAGCAGAGACCCGTATTGGCGCACGAGTTGACGCACGCTTTACAGGACCAGAATTTCGGCCTGGACCGGCTCGACAAGCGCACCTCCAAACATGATCCCAGCGGGATGGAGGCGGATGAGAGATTGGCCGCGCTGCAGGCGGTGGTGGAAGGCCAGGCTATGATTGTCTCCATGGATTATCTGCTGGCGCCCCAGGGTAGTTCGGTTGCCAAACAACCGGAGCTGGTGGAGGCCATGCAGGCCGGGTTGAGCTCCAACACGCCGGGCAATGCCGTCTTTGACCGGGCCCCGGTATTCCTGCAGCAGGTGTTGCTCTTCCCTTATCGTTACGGTGCGCTGTTTGAGCGGGATGTGCTGGTGGCCAAGGGCAAAGAGGCAGCCTTCGCCGGGACCTTGAAACAACCTCCGCACGGTACGCGACAGGTCATGTTGCCCTCGACTTATCTCAACCGGCAGAAGGTTCCGCTGCTCTCCCCGGTGGACTTCAAGAAGCTGGCCGGCGGATACCCGATGTGGGATGTCAGCCTGATGGGGGAATTCGACGTCTCGCTGCTGCTGCAGCAGTATGCCACGCCCGAAATCGCCAACGACCTGAGCCAGATGTGGCGCGGCGGCTACTATTGGGCGGGCAAGACCCCGGCGGCTCCGAAGGACGACCGGGCGCTTACCCCTTCCGGGCTGGCGGTGGCCTACGTTTCGCACTGGTCCAGTGACATTGCGGCCCTGGAGTTTGCCGGTATTTATTCGGACAATGTACAGAGACGCTATCCCGGAGCGCGGCAGACCGCCGGACTGGTGGCGCCCAAGCCGGAATTGTCATCCGTGGATGGCGTGCAGGTGACGGTCACGCCGCGCTTGCCGGGGCCCATCGTATGGCAAACCAGCGAGGGCGAGGTCTCGATCGAAACTCATGACGATACGGTGCTGGTCATGGAAAGCTTCGATCCGCAAACGGCCAAAACGATTCATGATGCGGTGTTTCGTTGAGGCAGTACTTGACGGCATCTCCGAAACCCGCGTAGCGGGCGCAAGGACCATCGTCGAAAACGGCTCAAGCGGCGGTTCGCTCCGGCTGCAAACTGTGAACTTTAAGCGGTGAACTCCTCGCGACCCCAACCGCGTTACTTCCCTACTTGTTATAATCCTGATTCCGCACATATTTCGAAGGAGAAAAGGCTTGGATCAGGCTGAGATCGGAATTATCGGGGGCAGTGGCCTATATACGATGCCGGGGCTGACCGAGACGCGGGAAGTGCTTGTCGACACCCCGTTCGGCAAGCCTTCGGACGCATATGTATTGGGCATGCTGGAAGGCCGGACGGTGGCCTTTCTTTCACGTCACGGGCGGGGACACCGCGTTCTGCCGCACGAATTGAATTTCCGCGCCAATATTTACGGATTCAAGCAGCTGGGCGTGGAGCGTATCCTCTCGGCTTCCGCCGTGGGATCACTGAAAGAAGAGCACAAGCCCACGGACTTTATCATTCCGGACCAGTTTGTGGATCGCACCAAGACGCGGATTTCCACCTTTTTTGGCGGGGGCGTAGTCGGGCACGTCGCTTTTGCCGATCCGGTTTGTCCGGAAGTGGCCGGTGTGTTCGACGAGGCCTGCAATCGCACGGGCGTCATGCGCAAGCTGGGTGGAACCTACATCTGTATAGAGGGCCCGCAGTTTTCCACCAAGGCGGAATCCAATCTGTACCGCAGCTGGGGCATCGACGTGATCGGCATGACCGCCATTCAGGAGGCCAAGCTGGCACGGGAGGCGGAGATCTGCTATGCCTCGCTGGCCATGGTGACCGATTATGACTGCTGGCATCCGTCGCACGACTCGGTGACCGTGGAACAGATCATTGCTGTACTGAACCAGAACGCGCACAACGCCACCAATGTGGTCCGCCAGACCGTGGCCACTCTGCCGAAGACGCGTTCGTGCAAGTGCGGGTCCGCTTTGCAGTACGCTATTATGACCGATCCGGCGAAGATACCGGCGGAGACGCGGCAACGGCTGGGGCTGCTGCTGGATAAGTATCTGACGCCGGCGAAGGCAAACTCACAAAGCTCCTAAGGGAAGGCGGGTGCGCAAGATGTCGATTGTGGCAGTGGGATCGGTTGCGTTCGACGCAATCAAGACTCAATACGGCAAGGTGGATAAGATCATGGGCGGCTCCGCGACCTATTTCTCGCTGGCCGCCAGCTACTTTACCAAGGTGCGGGTGGTGGCGGTCGTCGGCGAAGACTTTACGGCGGAGCACGAAGAAGTGTTGAAACGCCGCGGCGTCTGCACCAAGGGCATCGAACATGCCAAAGGGCAAAGCTTTTTCTGGTCTGGCGAATACGGCGAGAATCTGAACGAGGCCAAGACCAACTGCACCAATTTGAACGTCTTCGAAACCTTCAATCCACGCATTCCCCAGGAGTACATGGATAGCGAGTTTCTCTTTCTGGCCAACATCGATCCCGTGCTGCAGGCGAATGTGCGCGGCCAGATGAGCAACGCACGCCTGGTGGGCGGCGACACCATGAATTTCTGGATTCATGGGAAACGCGAGGAACTCCGGGAAACGCTGAAATTGATCGATGTGCTGCTGATCAATGACGGCGAAGCGAAGGCGCTGGCCGGCGAATCCAATTTGCCGCGTGCCGCCAATAAGGTGCTGGCCATGGGACCGAAGGCCCTGGTGATCAAGCACGGGGAGTACGGCGCTACCGTGTTCTTCCGGGACAAGACCTATGGCATCGGCCATCATCCCTTCCGCGCACCGGCGCTGCCGATCGACGAAGTGATGGACCCCACTGGCGCCGGAGACAGCTTTGCCGGCGGGTTTATGGGATATCTCGCATCGCAGGGCGAACTGAATCGCGAGGTATTCAAGCGCGCGATGTTTTACGGCGGGGTGATGGGCTCATTTGCCGTGGAAAGATTCGGTCCCGAGCGCCTCACCCAGCTTACGCGGGATGACATTGAGGCACGCTTTCAGCTCTTCCGCGAGCTGACGCATTTGGACTGACGCGAAGAGATTTGTCTTCCCCCTCAACAAACCGGCCGGTGAAGCGGAGCGGCGCTGGCGGCTCGCGCGCCCGGGAGTTCGCCTGGAACGATGCGGCCTATGTCGGCATGCTTCCGGCGGTGGTTTCGTTGCTGGCGTTCGCCTGGTATTTCCGGCATGGGGCGATTCTGCTGTACGGCGATGCTACCGCGCACATACACATCGCCCGCCGGGTATTCGATTCGCGCACGCCCGGGCTGACGCAACTGGGGACGGTGTGGCTGCCACTGCCGCACCTGCTGATTCTGCCCTTCATTCTGTCGTATCCGTTGTGGCAGAGCGGAGTGGGTGGCTCGATTCCCTCGATGATTGCCTATGTCGCCGGCGCCGTCGGCATGTTCCGGCTGGTGCGGGGCATGCTGCCGCAGGGCTGGCATGGCCGGGCCGCGGCCTGGGGCGCCACCCTGGTGTTTGCCGGCAATCCGAATTTGATTTACCTCCAGTCCACCGCCATGGGCGAGCCGCTCTATCTGGCGATGTTCATCTGGGCGACGGTTTTCTTCAGCGA
>CAZUCM010000122.1:0-8436 GCA_964619235.1 uncultured Terriglobales bacterium | reverse complement strand
CCACGAAACGTGCGCCCAGCAAGACTATGCCTGCTTTCAGCCAGAATTCATAGGTAGCAATACCGGCTTGAAAGATCCTGGGGATTTCCAGCGTGTTGGCAATGAGCAAGCCGATCACGATGGCCCACAGCACATACTCGATATTCGGGAAGACGATATGGTGCGCTTTGGTGTAACGATTGATCGATTGCTCGATGACCTTGGCGGTGTAGCCGATGCCGGCGAGCAGCAGTACGCCGGGAGCCAATTGGAGCAGCTGACGTAGAGGGTTCTGAGTCTCTTGTGACGGTAGCGCGAGTGAGCTGGCCATGTTCTTCTCCTAAATTTCCTTGGTCCTGATCAGGACCCGTTTGTTACCAGGGAACGTGCTTGAGGGCGCCGAGGCGCACCAATAGCGCGAGCAGGGCGGCCACCCCCACCGCCCAAACGTCCAGCGATAACCGCACGCGGCTTTGTGTCCGCTGGTTGATTGGTTGGTTGATGGGTTCAAGCTTTTCATTCTTCTGAGCAGCGAATGGTTTTAGCGGTTCCGGCATTTCTTCTCCTTAAAAATAAAGACCCACACGCCCTGCGATTCGGCGTGTGGGTCTTTGAAAACTGATTACGGGCCTCGTTACAACCTAGAGCTCCTCACGCCAAAATGTGCCCTCCGCAACAACAATTGCGGGGTATTGTCCGGCGGCGCATAGCGGTCGAGTGAGCCATAAAATCCTTGAGCTGGATGCCTGGCCGCGGCTCCCAGAGGCTGAGACCGGCAGCCATCCAACATCACGATCTTACACCTTACTAGACTAAATCAATCGATTTAATAAATCAATAATAGCTATTCGTATTTTGATCGTGACAGGGACTGGATCAGAGTGTACGGTTATAGATGATTAAACTGACATAGTTGCTTATGTATAATACCGCGAGAACATTACCGGCCTGCAGGAGCTGTCGCCACATGTGTTGTTTGTGCATGTGTTGTTGCAGTCCGCGGGTCGGCGGCGCGGGGTTGGGATAGCAGGCAACTCCTGAATACCGTTTTAATAACGACCCACGGTCTCCCGATCGCGGGTCGTTTTGTTTTCGCTCCCGCGACTGTGGGCAGGCCCGACTTGAACCCAAGCTGCTCCGGAATCCCGGAGCCACGGAGAAGACAAATGAGACACCATCTACTTCGCGGCAGCATATTGACGTTTGTGCTGACCGTTGTATTCGTAAATGCGTCCGCATTCGGACAAGGATTGAACTGGGAGGGGCAAACCGGCGCCTTCGTCACGCCCTTCGCTTACACCAGCGGCTCTCCCGCAAACGGCCTGGGCCATCCCCAGGTTGCGTTTCACTTTCTGAACGGCGGCTCCGTAGTGGGCAACGACTTTCAGCTTTCCATCACCGAAGGCCTGCTGAAGCGGGTTGAGGTGGGATACACGCGAGCGCTGCAAGCCAGCGGGAACGATCCAAATTTGTCCGGCCTGTTTGACGGCGGCTTCAACATCCTTCACGGGAAGTTGAATTTTCTGAGCGAAAATGCCGGGAAGCAAAAATGGGTTCCCGCACTTGCGATCGGCTTTGTCGCCCGCACGCAGGTGCGTCGCGTTGGCGGCGTGATTACGGCCAAGGACACCAACAACGGCGACATCTATCTGGCCGGCACCAAGGTTGTTCCCGTCAAACACCTGCCGATCCTCATCAATGCCGGACTAAAGGGCACCAACGCTTCGCTGTTGGGAATTGCCGGCAACGCTCCTGACTGGCAGGCCCGGGGCTTTGGCGCGCTGGCGTTCATCCTGAGTGGACCGGCGAAGAGCAAGATCGCGGTAGGGTCGGAGATTGCGCAACAACCGCGCTATATCAAAGATCTGCCCCAGGCCACGTTACCGACCACGCTTACCTATTTTGCCCGGCTGATACCGAACAGTGAACATCCTTTCAATCTCGATTTCGGCGTGGCGCAGGCGGCGGGCAAAGTGCTTCCGGGAGCCGATGTAGCGGCGCGCGCCCGTTTTGCCTTTGGCGCGTCGTATCGGTTCTGATGCCTCAAAAAAAGCCAGGGACCGAAAGGCCCCAGGCGGTCAAAAGCAGATTTTTTAAAGGAGAACATCGATGTCGGCAGAAAACAAAGCTTCCGGAAAGCCGGGTCTATCCACCTTATCCTTGCATGCGGGGCAGACGCCCGATCCTACGACCGGCTCGCGGGCGGTTCCGATCTACCAAACCACCTCTTACGTTTTCAAAAGCACGGACCACGCCGCGAACCTGTTCGCGCTGCGGGAATTCGGCAATATTTACACCCGGATCATGAATCCGACCACCGACGTGTTCGAACAGCGCGTGGCACAGATTGAAGGAGGCACCGGGGCGCTGGCGGTAGGCAGCGGACAGGCGGCACAGGCGCTCGCGCTGCTCAATATTACGCAAGTCGGCGACGAAATTGTCTCGGCCAACAATCTGTATGGGGGAACCTATCAACAGTTCCATTACACCTTTCCGAAACTGGGGCGGAAAGTAACTTTCGTCGACTCCTCGAAGCCGGAAGCCTTTCGCCATGCGATCACCGCGAAGACCCGCGCCATTTATGCGGAAACGCTCGGCAACCCCAAGCTGGACGTCCCCGAATTCGAGGCCATCGCCAGGATTGCGCATGAAGCCGGCCTTCCTTTGGTGGTGGATAATACCGCCGGCGTCGGGCTCACGCGTCCTATCGAGCACGGAGCGGACATCCTGACTTCATCGGCCACCAAGTTCATCGGCGGCCACGGTACCTCCATTGGAGGCATCATCGTGGACTCGGGCAACTTCCATTGGAACAACGGGAAGTTTCCGGAATTCACCGAGCCGGACCCCTCCTACCATGGCCTGAAATTCTGGGATACCTTCGGCAACTTTCCCGGGCTGGGAAACGTCGCCTTCATCATCAAGGCCAGAGTTCAGTGGCTGCGCGATATTGGCGCAGCACTCTCGCCCTTCAACGCCTTCCAATTCCTGCAAGGACTGGAGACGCTACCCCTGCGTATCCGCCAGCATTCCGACAACGCCCTGGCGGTTGCGCGATTCCTAAAACAACATCCGCTGGTCGCCTGGGTAAATTACCCGGGACTGGAAGATGGGCCGACACATGCGGTCGCCAAAAAGTACTTCCGGCAGGGCAAATACGGCGCCCTGGTGGGCTTCGGCATCAAGGGCGGACTCGAGGCGGGAAAGAAGTTCATCAATTCCGTCAAACTCCTGTCGCACCTCGCCAATATTGGCGATGCCAAGAGCCTGGTGATTCACCCCGCCTCCACCACGCACCAGCAGTTGACGCGGGAGGAGCAGTTGGCGACAGGGGTAACGGAGGACTATATTCGTCTCTCCATCGGACTGGAAGACATCGATGACATACTGGCGGATATCGAACAGGCGCTCGACAGCGCCAAGCTGGTCAGCAGCGCGAAGGCATAACCGTCCGTAACCGATTTCAGCACGTGCACGCCTCGTGTGGCCCCGGTGATGCTTGTCCGCCGGGACTTCAAATCTCTGGGCGACCGCGCATGGAACCAGCAATAGTACGCCTGACAGCAGGAGAGTGTTCACTTGTTTGCCACTGCATTCGTGCCGACTGGCGAGCGGCGCTAGGATCGCCATATCGGCTTTACTAACGTAATGCGCACAACGCCGTCCAAAGCTCTAGAATGTCCCCGATGAATAGAAAGCGATGGGGTCTGCTGGTCACGATTGTTACGCTGTTCATCGTCTGCACACTTGCCGTTCAGAGTCGCGAAGTTGCGACAGAAGGCACGCGGAGCTATGTCAAGCCCGGTGCCCGGTTTTTGGGCACACTGAAATGAAAATTCTTAAACGTCTATTACGTCTCGCGATCCTGTTTGTGGTTGTCGCATATCTGGGACTCATGGTCCTCGCGTTGAAATCCGACAGCATGATCTTCCTGCCACACCCATCGAGTTATCGGTTGCCGGAACTGGCGACGTCCGGTGCCCGCGACGTCCGTCCGCTGAGCTTTGCCTCCGGCAAGGCCAGCATTGCTGCCGTTTATCTCCCCAATCCGTCCGCACGGTACACGCTACTTTTCAGCCACGGCAATGCCGAGGATATCGGTGACGATTTGGCGCTGCTGGACGACTTGCGCCACGATGGCTTCGCGGTTCTTGCTTATGACTATCGCGGATATGGCTCCAGCGATGGGGTTTCGTCGGAAAAGTCGGTTTACCAGGATGTGGAGTCCGCTTACGAGTTCGTCACCGGCACACTGCATGTCCCGCCGGGGCAAATCATCGGATTCGGGCGATCTCTGGGCTGCGCGGCGGCAATCCACCTGGCGGTGGCGCGGCCCGTTGCCGGCCTCATTATTCAGTCACCCTTTTTGTCCGCCTTTCGCGTTCTAACCCGCGTGCGCATGCTGCCCTGGGACAAGTTCGACAATGCCACGCAAATTCGCCGGGTGCATTGTCCCGTCTTGGTAATCCATGGAAGGGCGGATAACGTGGTGCCATGGTGGCATGGCGAACGCATCTACAAACTCGCGAACGAGCCGAAGCAGTTTCTCTGGGTCGATCACGCGGGACACAACGATGTGGAGATGGTTGCATCTCAGCGATATTTTGCGGTGTTAAGGGCGTTCTCCGCATCCTTCCCAGTAATCATCCAGGCTCCCGCGAATTGACGCACGGCCGCTGGCAGGCTATCTTGGGGGCCTCGTAAGAATATGGCTATCACAGAGCAACTAGAGCAGAAGCTACAAACGTGGGTTGGAGCCAGCTTGATCGAAGCGGGAACAGCCGCCCGCATTCGGGCGTTTGAGTCCTCCCAAGAGTCGAAGACGCGCTGGCCGATTGTGGTGGCGATTGTTTTTGGTTCCATCATGGTTGCCGCCGGCCTGTTGTTGTTT
The DNA here is from genome assembly GCA_964619235.1 of uncultured Terriglobales bacterium. Taxonomy (GTDB): domain Bacteria; phylum Acidobacteriota; class Terriglobia; order Terriglobales; family Acidobacteriaceae; genus CAZUCM01. Next base: position 3,566 of record CAZUCM010000122.1, on the reverse strand, counting down.
GTCTCCGCGCACTGGGATGAATTGTCGCCCACCCAGCGGTTCCTGATTGTGCTGGCGATGGTTGCCGGTTTTCACTTGGCTGCCGGAATGTTGATGCCGCGTATGCGTACGCTCGGTTTGGCGCTGCATGCTGTGGGCACGGTGGCGCTCGGCGGCGGCATTTTCCTGGCAGGACAAATCTTCAATCTTCAGGAGCACTGGCCCGGGGGCATCCTGTTGTGGGCGATTGGCGCCGTGCTCTCGTGGTGGGTGCTGCGCGATTGGTTGCAGGCCACGCTGGCTGCCTTGCTGATTCCAGCTTGGATAACGTCCGAATGGAGCGTGCGCGCCGAACATCTGATAGGCGCCGAGCGATTTCTTATTCAATTTCTGACGCTGCTGGCGATTACCTACCTCAGTGTTCGCCACGCCGATAACGATTCAAGTTTCCGGCGGGCACTCGCGTGGGCGGGTGGACTGGCCCTGCTGCCCCTGTGCGGAATCTTGGCCATGGCCGGGCATGAGTGGGAGTGGTCAAGAGCGCGGCCTATGCCCGTGCCGCTCCGCATAGCCGCTTACGTTGCCGTTTTCGCCCTTCCCTTGGTATTGGCCTGGCTTGTGCGCGGAAAAGCTACTGTCTGGAACGCCGGCTTTGCACTGTGGGTCTTGGTTCTGAGCCTGCTGGATAACCGGGACGTGTTGCAGAACGTGGCGAGCTACGCGTGGTGTGGTTTGGGGGCCGTTGCCCTGGTCTTGTGGGGCCTGCGCGAACAGCGCCGCGAGCGCATCAACCTGGGCGCCGCCGGTTTCGCCATCACCATCGTTGCATTCTACTTTTCCACGATGATGGACAAGCTTGGCCGTTCCGCCTCGCTGGTCGGCTTCGGACTCCTGTTCTTGTTCGGCGGGTGGAAACTGGAACAATTGCGCCGCAAGCTTGTAGCGCGCGCCGCCGAGGTCTCTCGATGAAGCCACTTACGAAAGCCATCGCCGTTGCCCTCATCCAGACGCTTCTGGTCTGCTCCCTCGGCGCCAAATTGCTCTATGATCGCCGGACTTGTCCGCGCGCCTGGTTCAAGGCCCATAACTACGATCCGAACCTGCCGATTCGGGGGCGTTATGTGAGCCTGCAGGTTGAGGTAGCTGACCCCCGTTCCCCAGAAGAACTCAGGAGCAAGTTCGGCGGCGAACTGAAGGGGCTGGAAAATCAAAACGCACCTTACTCGTGGCGCGGCTTCGGTGAATTTGGCCGGGAATGTGGGTCTGTGGTTTTGCGCGATGGCAGGCCGGTCGCATCATTCGATGGGAGTCCATTCTGGGGATGCAACAATCTGTCTTTCGCCCGGCGCAAGACCGGAGACGAAACGACCCTCCGTTTGGCCGAACCCATCCTCTTTTTCATTTCGGATACGGCCAAAGATCCCTCCCGCATGGCTTCTGGGGACGAGCTTTGGGTGCTGGCAACCATTCCCCGCAAGGGGCCACCGCGGCCAATTGTGCTCGGAGTAAAGAAGGCCGGCGAAACTGTGATCACTCTGCTGCAGATAAAGTAGAGCAATACCGCAGAGCATGCCAGGACTCATCTCCATCCGTGTTGGCATGGAGGGCCGATGATTTCTGTCGCGACCGCGAGAGGCCTATGTTGTCGTTCGCGATGTGGAACGACTGGACGGCTGCGCTTTGCTGGCCCGCTCGTGGTGCATGGTTCTTTGCCCTTGTTTGCAGACAGAAAGGTGACAGCGAGATTCGTGATCAGCAATTTTCTCAAAACGATATGGTTATGCCGCGCGCCCCGATTCGCCTGCCCGCAAAGTTGCTGAGGATCGGTAGCATTCCGGTCAAGTCGCCGGTACTTGTTGTTCTGAAATTGTAACAAGGTGTTTTTTTCTGTTGACCGACGCCATTGTTGGCATATATTGCTTCTGCATTTTGCAATTTCGGGCTCACATTACATCTTTGGTCGCCACAGCAATCCCAAGGCAACCGCGTACCGGTGGCAGTCAGAGTCAAGAGTGCTCATTCTTCCAAAGATGGCGGCTTGTGATTAGTAGAGCGACTTTATTAGTAGGGGGCAAGATGACGAAAGCGCGAATTCGTTTCACCGCAGTGCTAACAATCATAGTTTCGTTCATGGCGATGGTGCCTTCCGCAAAAGCGGACCCGCTGGGCGGACTGGCCGTCGGCGCTGGGCTCACAATATTGGGAAATAAGATAAACGAAGCCGTTGAGAAAGCGATTGGCGGAGGTGAGATTCTTGAGATCCAAGCCGGCGGGCAAGTCTCGTTGTTAGTCCAGCAAGCGCTGCAGTCGTTTGACAACGAGAAGAACTTGACATTCGCTCAGTTGAATGGTGAAGAACAAAACGCACTTAATTCGGTAGTAACCGTTGCAAATGACTTCCTGAAAAAGGCCAACAATGACATGGCCGAGATCGAAAACCGAGCTCAAGCGATTGCGCACGTCCTACCATTCTCAAGCAATTTTCCACAGGCGTGGAAGATCATGCCTTCATATTTTGAGAAGAACGGTGCGGCGCCGCTTCGGGTATCAATGGTGGGGGATTTTCACGATATCGTTGATAGCGATCTTGATGCGACTTTGACCTTGAGTAGTAAGAACTATAAGAATGCGGAAAAGGATTCAGGACGACTTACTTTTGACATCCCAATGGCAGACCTTGCTAGTGAAGCGGCACGACCGACAGAAAACGTTTTTACTGTGACTGTGCCTTATAAAAAGCGATGCTGGTTGTTTTTTCACTGTACTAAGGATACGACGTTCAAGGGCTCTTCTGTAGCTCTGCCTCTGAATCTTGCAGACGTGAGCATCGCCGTGACAACCACTACACCGGGGATCGTGACCAATCCGCTCTCGCGCGGCTATTTCGAGCAGGAATCAGGTGACGACGATATAAAATGCGGAGGCGAGCATGCCGACCAAGCAGTTCACGTTGCATACCCTGATAGCGGCTGGCGCGTTCAGCCCAGTTCGGTGACCTGGAACAAGGTGTGGAGCCAAGGCAACGAAGGTGTAGACCAAGACTATTGGCTAGCACAGAATTGCAGTAGCACGACCACTGCCTGCCTATGCGTTTCGACTGAGCACCACCGGGCTGGGACAAGCGGAAAAGTGCACGCATGGATTTTGTTTACTGAAGAAAAAGACGTGCTCAACTCGCAAACAACCCAAACTCCGGTCACGGTCGGGTGGGGTGAAAGCCGCGTTGTCCAGATACCTACTGGCGCGACGTGGGCTGGCACCTACACCAAATACGACGGAAAGGTCATACAGTTTGCGGGTCCATACGATGACGATTTTATCAAAGTTGCGCAAACTGGCAGCATCGTTACGATCTCGACGGCTCCATGGGGCACTCAAAACATGGAAAAACTGCGAGAGGTTTTGAGGACGAAATTCAAGATGCAGTGATTAGCTCCCGATTCGAGTGTAATTGATGACGTGCCAACGACTGGCGCTGCCCGGCAGCGCTGTGGAACATAAAGTCCCAGCGACAGGGGGCGTATACTACGCCCCCCTCGTGTTTGGCCCTTTGACTAGTGCGAAGGGCCATTTTCTTATCTAGATAC
>CAZUCM010000121.1:0-8457 GCA_964619235.1 uncultured Terriglobales bacterium | reverse complement strand
GTCTCCCGCCGCTACCGCATTGGCCGCATGTTGAATGGTGCGCCAAGGCCGCTGCAACGTTCCCGGATTCGAGTCCTTCCCATTTGTCGCCACATAAAAGACGGAGCCTAGCGCCGGCTGCGCCGCCAGCGTCACCATCGCCGTCACCGAATCCGCCGGGTTCGCCTGCGAAACTGCGGTAATGGTAGCCACGGCGGGAACCGGCGCCGTCTCCGGCGCCGTGTACAGTCCCGATTGGGATATCGTTCCGCAATCGCTCGCGCCACCGGTAATGCCATTCACCTGCCAGATAATTGCCGTACTGGCTTTGGTCTTTACCGCCACCGTGAACTGCTGAGTATTACCCGGCAGGACCACTACATAACTGGGGGAAATGGAAAGCGTAACGGTTTGTCCCAGAGCCGATCCCAGTAGCAGCACAAGCAGGAGCGCTGTGCAGAGAAGCAACCGCAAAAATACCGGAATCAACGAGTTAAGGTGTTTTATCCGCGGCAGATTTCGATACACGTTAGCCTCCGTTCGTACTGCATTATGTTTGGGCAGTCGAGGCCGGCGACCTGGCGGCCGGCCCGCGAATTCAAAGCCTTCGCGGCGTCGAAAAAAATGCTGCTGCTATCTGGCGGCAAATACCTCCACAGCGGGTCATTGCCATGAACCAGTCGGGACTTCCTTTACCCAGGTAAGCTCTTGATAGCATCACCCGTGCCGCCTGTCAACGCGTTTTACTGTGGCAAACGCTTAGAATGAGCATTTCGGCGCTGTTCGCCTAGTCGATTGGTTCCAGAAGCACTGGCCGCCCGTCCCTCGCGCCCTCGGGCAATTGCACCGCAATGGTTGCCGCCAGGACCACGGCAATGCCGGTGACTTGCAAAAAGCCCAGGCGTTCAGCCAGCACGGTGGCGGCGATGGCAATGGAAAAAACCGGCTCCAGGCAACTGGTGACGATGGCGCGAGTGGCGTCCAGGTATTGGAGACCGCCAAAATACAGTGAAAAAGGGACAAGGATACTGGTAACGGCAAACAGCGTCAGAAAGCCCCACTCGGCTCCGCTGTAGGAGAGCGCACTGATTTTCCAGAGCGGATTCACGCATTGCCAGAAGAGGGCTGCGCCCAGCAGGGCTACCAGCAAAATGCGCCAGCGGTCATAGCGCTGCAGCAGCTGGCTTCCGGCTATGTTGTAGTAAGCAAAGGAAACTGCCGCGATTTCCGCCGCCAGCAGCCCCAGCGTATCCAGATGAAAGCGTCCCCGGCCGAGGATGCCAATGGTGAGGGCAATGCCCAGCACGGCCAGCAAGACTGAACCCACGCGCCGCAAGGTCGCGCGTTGGCGGCCCCGTATCAGCATGTACAGCAGCACCAGGATGGGCGCCGTGTACTGCAAAGTGATGGCAGTGGCTACGTTGGTCCGCTGGATCGCCAGATAGTAGAAGTAATTCGACCCTGCCATACCCATCACTCCCAACGCCAGGCACAGGCCAAAGTCGCGCCACGCCATGCCAAAGGCACCGGCGCCGCGCCGCATCAACATCACCGGCATAAGCACAAGGAAGGAAATCGTCGTCCGGCTCTGCGCCAGAATCAAAGGACTGATGGGATGTACCGTTCCGCTCAGCAGGCGGCCGGTGAAGACCGCCCGGCCCACAGTCGCGGAAATGCCCCAGCACAGGCCGGCGGCGGCAATCAGCAGGTATCCGCGCAGCGAGTGGGAGCGGCAGGTGGCAACCGAGCGGGCGGGCGTAACACAGCTCGAACTCAATAGAACCTCGTAGCCGATCGCCTCATCGGCATGACACAGCTACGATAGCTCAAATGCGGCGCTATTCGGAAATCGGGAAATGAGGGACGGCGACGGAACATCATCCTGTTCCGTCGCCGGAGATTCCCTGCTCAATCGTTCCTACTGCACGTCCACTACAAAGTGCGCGAATGCCTTCTTGCCGCCCGCATCCTGGGCCTTGATGGTGAAGAAATTCGTCCCCGAGGCCAGCCCCGTGAGCACGATGTTCTTCGCGGTTACGGAACAGTTCGTGGAGGCCGGAACGCAGGAGACCGTGGGCGCCGGACCGTCGGAATCCGCCGCCACATAGGGCACCAGGGCCGAACCGTCCGCGGAGGTCAAATAGGTTGGTCCGGTGATGCTCAAGGTGGGGGTGGCGTTCCCGTCCAGGTCGGCCAGTAAAGCGTCAACGCTGGCCCGGTAATGCGTCTCCACCAGGTACGGTACCTGGAATTCGTAATTCACGTTGTCAATCTGTTCGGCATTGGTGAAGTGATTCGCCGAAAGCTCAATGGCCTGGTACGCCGCCAGCACTTCGGCCTTGTTCCGGGCTACATAAATAAAGCCCATGCGGTGTTTCTTCTCGCTGGTTTGGTAGCTCGGGGAGCGGACTCCGTTGTTCTGCACCACCCAGGCCTGGTCATATTTGGTTACGGAGCTGTACGTCACCGTGTGGTTCGCGTTGTAGACCGGAGAATCCAGCACATACACGTCCGGGAAGGTGGAGCTTAGTCCTTGCAGGTACAAATCCTGATCGGAGAACACTTCGGTCTGGTTCAGCTGAATGTCGGTCATCGACGACCAGGTAAAGCCGGTCTCCGGAGTGCCCGAAATCTGCTTGATCGTGGCGTATCCGTCGTCAGTGTAAAGTGTTTTCATTTGCCCGGTGGCAGTCGAGTTGGCGATCCAGTGCCCCATCCCCAGATCTCCTGCCGCTCCCGACCCGATGGTGCCTCCGATAAAGACGCCCCAGTTGTGTCCGATTTCATGGTCCAGAACGCCAAACGCGGGAATGATTACATCGCCTCCGCCAATGTTGTACCGGCAGATGTTCGGGACTCCGGTTCCCGTGATCGAGTTCTCGCCGATGCCGTCCGCCAGGTGCCGGTAGGTCAGTACGCTGGGCACGTTATTGGGCAAAAGATTATTCGCCGCCACCGCCACAAAGAAATAGTCGCTGGGGAACAGGTTCTTCAGCGTGCTGACGTAGCTATTTACATTGGCGGTCGAATAGACGCTATCCCAGCTGTCATTCCCCGTCCAGGTAACCTGCGAGGCCGGCGGGATAATGTATATGGAGTGTTCCGAATAATATAACTGGCTGTTCACCGTAACCAGGGGGATGTAGGCGACGGTGGCGGTCGCAGTAACGCTCCCCGCCGAATTTTTGGCGGTTAACGTATACGTTGTGGTCGCCGAGGGACTGACATTGGTGGAACCCGCGGTATTTACGCTGCCCACGTTGTGGTCGATGGTTACGCTGGTCGCATTCGTCGTGGTCCAGTACAGGATGCCGCTGACGCCCGGCCCGGCGAACACATTAGGATTCGAAAAGAAGCTATTGATGACCGGCGGAAGACCTTCCGTCAGGGTTGCAGTGGCCGTCGCGGAGCCAAATGCATTCGTGGCGGTCAGCGTGTATGTGGTAGTCGTCGAGGGATTCACACTGATGCAGGTCCCACCGACCGCGCCTATCCCATGATCGATGCTCAAACTGGTGGCGTTCGTAGTTTTCCAGGTCAGCCAACTGGCATTTCCGTCGGACGCGCTCGGCAACAACGCCACAAAGCTGTTGATCACGGGGACCGTTCCCACCGTCACCGTCGCCGTTGCCGTCTTCGAACCGAACGCATTCGTCGCCGTCAATGTATACGTCGTCGTCGCCGTGGGCGTCACTTTGACCGAGCTTCCGGTCACCATCCCCACCGTGGGACTGATACTGACGCTGCTGGCGCCCGTCACCGCCCAACTCAGTGTTCTCGCGGTAGTGGCGACAGCGCTGGCCGGGCTTGCCGCAAAGCTGCTGATCGCCGGAACCGTTCCCACCGTCACCGTCGCCGTAGCCGTCTTCGAGCCAAATGCATTCGTCGCCGTCAACGTATACGTCGTCGTCGCCGTGGGCGTCACCTTGACCGACGTTCCGGTCACCGTCCCCACCGTGGGACTGATACTCATGCTGCTGGCGCCTGTCACCGCCCAACTCAGCGTTCTCGCCGTACTGGCGACGGCGCTGGCCGGGCTTGCCGCAAAGCTGCCGATCGCCGGAACCGTGCCCACCGTCACCGTCGCCGTAGCCGTCTTCGAGCCAAACGCATTCGTCGCCGTCAACGTATACGTCGTCGTCGTCGTGGGCGTCACTTTGACCGAGCTTCCGGTCACCGTGCCCACCGTGGGACTGATACTCATGCTGCTGGCGCCTGTCACCGCCCAACTCAGCGTTCTCGCCGTACTGGCGACGGCGCTGGCCGGGCTTGCCGCAAAGCTGCCGATCGCCGGAACCGTGCCCACTGTGGCCGTCGCCGTAGCCGTCTTCGAGCCAAATGCATTCGTCGCCGTCAACGTATAGGTCGTCGTCGCCGTGGGCGTCACCTTGACCGAGGTCCCGGTCACCGTGCCCACCGTAGGACTGATACTCACCTTGGTGGCTCCGCTAATCACCCAGCTGAGGGTGCGAGAGGCTCCGGTCGTCGAATTCGCCGGAGAAGCTGTAAAACTGGTGATGACGGGAGAGCTGCCGTCCGCAGCGATTACGCTTAGCGGACAGGCGGCCAGAATGGCGCCGGTGAGGACCAATAACAACAGCGAGCGTGGCATTGGCTTGCTCCTCGAGAGTTATGTTTTAGGGCAGTACCATTGGGCTATCGGCAGGGGGAGAAAAGACTTTATCAGACCCGGCACAATTCACGGGCCCGGCGGTTACGAAGGTCACCATTCACCGTTTACAGGCGGGTGGCACAGCCTCTTGCCTGCACCTTGTTGTTATCATGGCAGGAAAAGGCGGGCAGAATGGCTCTCGACGACTTTCGCTGTGTAATGCGCTTTCGCGTTCCGTTTCACGACATCGACATGATGCAGCACGTGAACAACGCCGCTTATGTGGTCTGGCTGGAGACGGTCAATTCCAACTACTTCTGCGAGGTGCTGGGAGGACCTCTGTTCGGAGCAACCAGCATGATTATGGCGCATCTGGAGATGAACTACGAACAGCCGCTCGACTACCGCGAGGAGGTGGCCATCGGCTGCCGGGTCTCGCGCCTCGGAGGCAAGTCACTCGATTTCTCCTTCGAGGTTTGGAGCGAAACGCGCCGCCGGCAAGCCGCCAGCGGACACTCGACCATGGTCGCCTACAACTACGACACCCGCTCCTCCATCGCCATTCCGGAACCATGGCGCGAAAAAATCAAAGCCTTCGAGCGGATCGCGCCGGCCGTCTGAAACTACGATGCAGGATGCGCAAAGCGATGAACGGCCAGGCCCGTCCACCAAGTGGAAATAAAGATGAGGAGGAATGGCGCCCAGGTCCCAAGCAAGCTTCCAAACATGCCGAAGCTTCGCTCGATCAGAAGTGCAACCACCAGGACATCCATGAGGATTACCACGCAAAGAAATGTGGCGGCAGCCTGGATGGGAGACCACGCGGTCGAGCGGTGAAAATAGTGGAGAGAAAGGCCCGTGAATATGCAAGGCGCAGCCACGGCATGGACGATCAGCGCCGTCTCCAGCGTTGCCGCCTTCATCGCCATTCCCATCGTTGCGCCGCACAAGGCCCAGCCTGCGAGGCCGTAAATCACGGTTACGGCCGGATCCTTAATCGCCAGGCTGCCCGTGGATGGTATCTCCATCATGCGTCAAATCGTAGCGGCGGAGCTTGGGTTCGGCAAGCGGGAAGGTGAAAGAAATGGAAATCTCGCGGCATACTGGAGCTTCCAATCTGCTTTGCGGCAGAAAGCGAAGAATTACCTTCTCCCCAATAAAAAATGCCGATTTCGGCGGCACAGATTAGGCTATTGCCATATCCGTTATCACGCAAACGGTGAAGTTGTGCCCTTACCCGAATCGGCATTTCATGGAGGCCCGGGATACGTAAGCCAGTATCCACAAATCCCGTGAACGCAAAGTTACGGGCAAATGAATATTCCGCCAATTTCGCGGGCCACCGGCCTCCCCGGACAATCGGGGCAGAAACGCCAATTGACCGCCCGTTTGGGCAGCATTAGGCTAAAGCCGTGAGGGATGTTTCCGTCTATGTCCTTGAACTATTCGATCAACAACGACCAGCGTCTGGTAATCACTACCGGATCGGATCGCTTGACCTTTGCTCCCACCGCATAAGCCTGCCTCCCCTGAAAGCAAATGCCGGCACAAAAAAATCCCCCAGATTTTCAGCTGGGGGACACTCGGCATGTGAGTTGTTATCCCTTCAGAACTTGTAATCCAGGCCCGTAGAGACTCCCATCAGGTTTCCGCCGGTCCAGCAGTGAGGGTTTGAACCAACCATTCCTCCGGCAGAATCAGACGCATCATGGCAGTCGGTTGTAATCGCCCGTCCGCCGGCGCCGAGGTCATAATGAGCCGCGGGACCGTTGGCGGTAAGAGCCCAATCCACATAGAATGTCAGACTCTTGCTGAGCCGATCCTTGAAGGCAACCGTAAAAAGATTGGCGGTGTTGTCTGCGTGCGGACCCGCAGTGGCGTCGGATGACGGATCTCCGCCGGGAGGCACGAGGTTGGAATCATTGTGCTGCCCCGGATCGCCGGGCGTGCGGAAGGCGTGAGCCCATCCGAAGTGTGCGCTGAGGTTGTGGCCCAAATCCTGGCTCGTAACCAACCAGGTGCCAAGTCGTTGCCGCTCGTTCTGGAATTGCAGATCTGCCGGGACATAGCGGTGCATGGTCTCTACCACGCCGCCAAAGGTAGTCTTGCTCGGCAATGTGAACATGGCTCCCACTTTGCCGGCGTCTTCCGTCGCCACATCCTGGGCGGCAAGAGCCACAGAAGCGGCGTTGTTGGATGCGTAAATTCCGGTGATGTCACTGGACCGGTTCACATTTTCATGGCGTTCGTAGGCGGCCGTAAGATAAAGCAGTTTCTTGGTATAGGTGAGACTGGCGCTGGTGGCCATGCCAAAGGAACCATCACTGCAAGTAAGGGGAACAATTCCCCCGCTGCCGGGGATATTGCCGCCCGTGCAATCGGATTCGCCGGCGGCGATGTTGTCGTTGTTATCGGCGCGATTCTGCCCGGGAGAAACCAGCGCGTTGAAGACAAAGCCGCCCCACTGCGGCGATTGGTACCAGATGGAATGGTCGAGCCGCGTGCCGAATTCGACACGATTGTCGCCTCCGGTATTACTCATGATCACCTGATAATCGCCAATCATGGCGTAAAAGGGATTCATCTTCATCGTGGAGTTCTTGTACGGGGCATCGGTCTTACCGAGCATGAGCGATCCCCAGTGCCGCTTTGCAATTCCCACGTAGCTATTGCGGGAAGTGAGCGCGCCTTTGACGGCATTGCTCTCGTTGCTGTTGGTTTCGCTGGTACCGGAGGTTGCGGCAATATCAAGCTGGGTTTCGAACTGGTAGATGAAGTTGAAGGGCACTCCCCGTAAAGACTGGAACCCACGGACACCGATGTAGGAGAGATTGGTTGAAAGTGCGGGCATCCATCCCATGTTGCCGACTGGCGGATTGCCATCCGGACCGACTTCCGAGGCAATGCCTTTGGTGCTGCCCTCCACCGAAACATCGATATTGGCATAGGTGGTGAGTTCGCCGCCGGGAACAAAGAAGGTGACGCCGCTGCCCGGCTTCCGCTCGAAGAATCCGTGCTTGGCACTTGCAGGCTTCTCAACCAGGGACTCATCGGCCTTAGCCGCCACTGCGGGCTGCGCCTGGCTGGACACTTTCTCGATTTTCTGCTGGAGCGCCTGAATCTGTTGCGTCAAAGCGGCGGACTGCTGCTGTAAGGCCTGCACTTGCGCTTTGAGGTCCGAAACGTCGTCGCCTCGACATTCTGTCACCACCATCGTCATGCAGATCGCGACAAGTGCGATCACTGGATACTTTCGCATAGATACTTCCTTCCCTTTCCGTTGTCGAATTGTGTCTGGGATCGGCCGGCGGCGAGCGCACCACACAATAACGGTGCCTGGCCTCAGTCTCACTAGATCGGATCATTGGCAAGGCTTCTTTAGACACAGGAGGGATTTCATCCCAAAAAATAAGTGAAAAATAGCCTAAAGTTGATTTTCGGTGGAACAGACGGGCAATAGAAAAACAGGGAACAACCTGAGCGGCTGTCCCTCATTGCACGGGGTTCCTTCAACGCCGGCATCAAAAAACCGCGGCCCAACTTTACGGTGGGGCCGTCGCATTTCGTCGATATGCCTGTCATCACCGGCGTGAGCTGATATTGCGCTTGCGATGAGTCCAGCGCCTCGGAAAGCGGATATTTATTCGGATTCAACGCCCGGTTGGTGTTGGGATTCCACATCACATTCTTCACCGTCAGGTGGTCGCTGCCCACCAATGCGACACTCGCACTCGGCAAAGGCAGCACGGAGGAGCCACCGCAGGAGTAAACGAAATTGCTGGGCGCCGTGTACGTCACCGGTATGGGCATGGCCTTAAAGTAGTAGGTGACGGCCGTTCAACACACGACAATGTGTGGTATATTTT
>CAZUCM010000120.1:0-8476 GCA_964619235.1 uncultured Terriglobales bacterium | reverse complement strand
GATCTCATACCTCCGGGCCACCTCCCCATGCGGGAAAAAGTCGGAGCCAAGGGGGAACTGCAGGGCGCCGACGGAAAGCTCCTGCCATGCGATATGGCTGTAGATGTGATCGGTGCTCATATCGATAATTTCCGCGCCGGCAGCCTGAAATCTCGGCAAAGCCTCGTTGAGGTTGCGGGCCTCAACCGAACAGACCGGGGACCAGTTCAGGGGATGGAACGCCAGCAGCACGTGATGATTCTTCAGATGCTCGCTCAGACGCCATTTCATCCGCTGCGACCCGACTGCCGCATCGACTTCGAAATCCGGCGCAACGCTACCCACACGCAAAGCCATGGTTCCCCCTAAGTTCAAACGCAATGCAATGCTACCCCCACAGACAACGATGGAGCAACCGGCAGTCCGGCCCCCGATCGATGGCCGTGGACCTTCGCGCCGGGAGCAACGCCGTTTTCAGGACAGGTGAGTGTATCCATCCCGCGCTTCCCACGCCCGGCATTTGTAATGTCTCTAATCACAATTTTGCGTTTCTCTCAGGAAGCCTTGCGTAGTAAGGTGAAAGCGTTATGAATGTTACGCAGCCCAAATTCGGCCGAAGTTACGGTATGTGGCGCCAATGCGATGTGCCGGCCGCCGCCGGGTTGCTGGGAGCAGCGAGCAGAAGCAGTTAGGACTCTTCATCCTCTACCTCCTGAAACGGCCCGCGGCAACAGCACCGCGGGTCGTTTCCTTTTTTTGGAGCGAGGAAAGCGCACCTGACAGTTTCTGCCGCAAAAAAATCAGGGACGGCCGAGGCGGATACATGTTACGGGAAGAATGTTTACAGAAACATGACAATTCGGATCGTAACCAGTTCATTCATGATGCGTCTAACTGGAAGCGAGGCGGCGTCAACGAAGCGCCCGGGAACATCGAGGAGCAGTCAAACATGAATTCGATCACGGAACTCGACGCGAACCGGAAATTTCGCATTGGAGAAGACATGCGCATTTATCGTAACGATGGAACCAACCGGGCATACGAAGCGACCTGCACCCACATCGAGCCGGGAGGAATCGCTTTGCGAACCCAGGCCGTATTCACCGTGGGAGAAGTGGTCGAATTCTCCTTTGCCGGCGGCGGCGAACCAAGCCAGGACCGCCACCCGGCACGGGTCATGTATCGCACCTCCGATCGTTATGGGCTGGGGCTGTTGAACGCCGGGACCAGGAAACGTCAACCGGCGCCGGTGGACGCGGATCATGAGTGTTGTCTGCAGGCAGCCCGGCAAATGTTAGCCGAACTCAAAGCCGCCTATGACACCCTTCCGGCGGCCCACAAAGAGGCAGTACGGAACGCCATCACCGCAAACCTGGCAAATCCCGAGGTCGCGGCCTGAGCAGTGGCAGGAATGCCGGAATTGAGAAATCGGGTAACTTGAGGGCCCGGATTTATCGCGAGAACAATGCCGTTCCGTATCTCATTGACTCGATTTCTCAATCCAGGCATTCACGGAATCAATTCAAATTTCTGCAAGTTCTCCAGCAGTTTAGCCTTGTCGATCGGCTTGAACAGGTAGGCATCGCAAAGTGCGCGGAAAGCGGTCATGACGTTTTTGGTGTCCTGTAATGCGGTCGTCATGATGATCCTTACGGCCTTGCTCGAGGGCACGCCTTCGGTCTCTTCCATATCGCGAATCTGCTGCAAGGCTTCCTGACCATCCATTTCCGGCATCATGATGTCCATGCAGATGAGGTCGAACGGTTTCCCTTCCTCCCGGGCAACGCGAAAGGCATCCACCGCTTCCCTGCCGTTGACGGCTACAAAGCACTCACCGTACTTGGTGAGGAATGCCTGCAAAACAAAGCGACTGCTCATATCATCTTCGACAATTAAAGTTTTCATCTTTTCTTCCCTACACTTGTCCAGCGCCTTGCCATCCGGTCCAGCCGGAAACCACCAAGGCCGCTTTGAGTTCTTCAAATTCCGCTTCCAAGCGCGGCAACAATTCAACACTACGCTCCATATCGTTGGCCGTGCTCGCCTGTTGCATTTCCACCGCAATCCGGTGCAACGTGACGGCGGAAAGATTTGCGGCGGCGCCTTTTAGCGCGTGGGCATGCAAGCGCGCGCCTTCCATATTGCGCTGCTCCACGGTGCTCCGCAAGCTGGTCAACCGTTGGGGAATATCCTGCACGAAGTTCTTGATCAGCTCATGGGCTATCGTCCGATCGCCCATGAGCCGGTGCAGCAGGCTCTCTTCGTCAAACACGGTTCGGGTCGCTGCCGGCGCCGGCTCAACGGCGGCGCCTTTATGGAACGATGCTGTCCAGGCCGCCAGCGTCTCACTGAGCTTATGCATACCGATCGGCTTGGCCAGATAGTCGTTCATCCCGGCTTGCAGGCATTTTTCCCGGTCTCCCGGCATGGCATCGGCGGTGAGGGCTATGATCGGAACGGCAGGATCAAGTGCGCCGGTCTCCTGCCTGCGGATCAGACGGGTTGCCTCATAGCCATCCAGCCCCGGCATCTCGCAGTCCATGAGCACGGCGGCATATTCCCGCCGCCGTAACGCCTGTATCGCTTCCGCGCCGTTGGCCGCCGCATCGGCGTAATAACCCAGCTTCTCCAGAATCGCAACCGCGATCTTCTGTCCGGCAAGATTATCCTCAGCCACCAGAATCCAGGGACGGTTTGCGCCGCTTTCCTTCCTCTGCCACTTCTCATTCCCGGCCATAGCGCCGTCCGGCTCCGCCAGCGCAGAGGCGGGTGGCGATTGCAGGACCACCGCCGTGAACCGGAAGGTTGAGCCCTTCCCTTCTTCGCTTTCAACACCGATCCGGCCACCCATCAATTCCAGCAACTGCCGGGAGATCGCCAGTCCCAAACCCGTACCGCCGAATTTACGGGTGGTGGACCCGTCGGCCTGAACAAAGGGAGAAAAAATATTCTCGCAAAGTTCCGGCCGTATCCCGATGCCGGTATCGGTGACCGAGAATTGCAGTGTTACCGTTTCGTCCAAAGCACTTTCGGTTTTTACCTGGATGGCGACTCCGCCGCGAGGAGTAAATTTGACGGCGTTCCCCACGACATTCAGCAGAATCTGGGAAATCCGCCCGGCATCCCCGTACAACAGTTGCGGCACCTCGGGGGCGACCTGCCAGGTAAGTTCTAAACCTTTCTTTTTCGCTTCCAGCGAAACCAGCTCCACCGCTCGCCGCACGATTAACCGGAGATCGAAACTCTCCTTGTCCAGTACCACCTGGCGCTCTTCGATTTTGGAAAAATCGAGAATTTCGTTGATGACTTCCAGCATTCGCTCCCCGCTGATGCGGGTAATTTCCAGGTAGGACTGTTGTTCGGGATTGAGTTCGGTCTGCAGCAACAACTCGGTGGCGCCCATCACGCCGTTCATCGGCGTGCGAATTTCGTGGCTCATGTTTGCCAGGAACTGGCTTTTGGCGCGGTCGGCCGCTTCCGCGGCTTCCTTGGCCTTAAGCAACTCCGCCTGCACGAATCTTTGTTCGGTGATGTCCCTGGTGACACCAATAAAGCGCACCGCACGGCGTTGGCTGCCTTCGCCGGCAAAGTACGCCCGTCCAAACCCCGCCAGCCAGTGCACGGATCCGTCCGGCCAGATCACGCGGAATTCCTGACGGTATGCGCCGTCCTCTTCGGCAGCATAAGCCCGGCACACGGCCGCGTGCACGGCGGCCCGGTCTTCCGGATGGATATGAGTGAGGGATTCGTTATAGTGAATCGGGTCATCGGCGGAATATCCGAACATCCGGCGGCGGCGAGGATCCCAATACATCTCGCCGGTATCCAGGTGGTAGTCCCAGGTCCCCAGCTCCGCCGCTTCCAGGGACAATCCGCGATGCTCCGAAATCTCGCGCAGCGCCTGTTCCATTTGCTTGCGCTCGGTTATGTCCTGCACCGTACCGCGAAGCTGTACGACGTTGCCATAGCCATCGCACTGCGGTTCCCCGCGGGTCACGACCCAGCGATGAGTACCGTCGGGGCGGACCATCTCCAGATCCAGTTCGTAAGAAACCCGCTCCTTCAGCGCCTTGATCACGGCAGCATTCAGGCGTGCCCAGCTTTCCGGAGTATGCATCTCACAGAACTCTTCATAGCTGGGAACCGGTAATGAGGGATCGCGCCCGGTAATCTGATAAAGCTCCTCCGACCAGGATGTGGCGGCCGTGTGGCGGCCCGGAATCCAGCTCCAACTTCCGATCTGGGCGGAGCGTTGAGCGTCACGCAGTTCCGCCGTTCTTTGTTGCACTCGTTGCTCGAGTTCGCGGTTTGATTTTTCCAGCTGACAGATGAGCTCCCGGCGCTCACGCAGAACCGCGCCATACCCCATCGCCTGCCGCAGGACGTTAATGACCTCTTGCTCTTCAAATGGCTTGGGCAGGAAGTAATGAATGTGCCCCTGATTCACCGCCTCAATCACAATCTCCGCTTCCGCATAGCCGCTCATCATGATCCGCACCGCCTCGGGCTGCAGTTCGGCGGCTTGCCCGAGGACTTCTGCCCCCGATATTCCCGGCATACGGAAATCGCTGATCACCACATCGATGGGACCCTGCTTCAGAAGCTCAATCGCCGCGGCTCCCGCGGTCGCAATTTGAATCACATAATTGTCGCCACAGATTACACGGAGAAGCTGGCATACCGAAACCTCGTCATCGACAACCAAAATGGCCGGACGACCAGGCTTCGAGGAATCGACCGCCGATGCGCCAACTGGCGTTGGCTCGCTCATTAAAAACTCCTGCACTTTGCGCTCACTTTTCGCGGTTTGGGGCCTACTTTGATACATCGACGGCTGCACAGTGGAGCATAAATGAATTATTTCTAACTATTTGCCTTACCAATCGGTGCTATTTTTTTCAACGGTCCATCCCTCCCAACCCACCAGGAACTCTCTTGAAGTTTTCGATTCACCAACTGCGTCCGGCGCGACAAAAAGCGGCTGGCGGCTGGCTTGGGAACATGGCGCTTCGCCATTTCCGGTTTTCCGCCAAATTGTCTCTGCGCTTGCGACAGGTTGTCCCACGCATAAATAGGCCTGGAATTGTCCTCATTAGAATCAACCACTTGCACTATCGCAATTGCGGCCCCGATCGTGCAATAGCAAGTGTGTTACTCGGCTCCAAAATTAGGAGGACCCTTGCAACGCGAGCTGAGACACGAAGCGACCAGGATCCTTGTGATGGTCGTGCTATTGGAATTCGCAGTCGCCTGTTGCGCGTCGGCGATATTAAGGTCATTCAGGTGGTATTGACGAGCACCCATTGGGAGGTACGGATGATCTTCGGGCAGTACAAAGTATTGCGATACTCGGGCTTGGGGATTGCTTTCCTGGTATTGGCCACTCCGGCGCTTTTCGGGCGGTCCCAGGTTGCTGCTCCCATTCCCGCGGCGAGCCCTGCCTCGTGTTCCGACACCGGTGTCACGTTTGCCGATTCCGCAGTTTCCCGGCCGGAACAAGTTCGCAGCATGTTGTTGGCGGGGGAGGAGACGGCATTGACCCCGGTGATCTTGAGTGCTCCCCCGCCGAAAACCAACATCGAGAAGGTTTCGTCCCCGGCCAATCCCGAGAAAACGGTGCACGCAGCCGGCTACCTATGGGACAGCAACCTGTGGGGAAGGCTCGACTGTTTGCGGCAGCAGCGCATGCGGCAAAAGCTTTTTGGTATCCGCGCCCAGCGATGTTCGCTGGGGTAGCCGACTGTGAGATAAGTCCCTTGAATCCATCGCCTTTCGGCGCCCGAAAGGAATGACGTTGCCGAGTCCCCGCCACGGCCGGTCAAAAACACCTGGTTGGCCGTATAGCCGAAAATAGCTAAAGGATGGCGGCGAAATGTCCGATGATTCTTATGTGAGAGTCCGTCTATTCATCGGCGCTCTGCTACTGGTCTGCCTGACGCCATTCCTGCTGGCATTGGACCCCAGCAGTCCAATCGCGCAATATGGGCGCCGGTCCTGGACCCGCTCGGACGGCCTGCCTCACAACACGGTTCAGTCGCTGCTTCAGGCTCGCGACGGTTATCTCTGGGTCGGCACGCGCAATGGTCTGGCGCGTTTTGACGGCGTGCAATTCTCTCTTATGCGTTCGCTCAATGTGCGTTCTCTGCTCGAGAGCCACGACGGACGCATATGGATTGGCACCAACGGCGCCGGACTCTACACCTTCCAAAATGGGCTTTTTACGCAACTGACCTGGGAAGGGCTCGTTCCTACGGCGGCCCACTACGTGGACGTGCGCACGATCTACGAGGACCATGAAGGGGCCATGTGGATCGGCACGGAAAAGGCTCTGTTCCGTTACGCCAATGGCGTGAATCGCCTGCTTTTCTCCGGCGACGTTCGCGCCATCGCCGAGGATTCCCAGCACCGCATTTGGATCGGCACCTATGGGAGCGGCCTGCTGTGCTGGCAAGACGGAAAACTTCTTCTTCAGCATGAAAAACAAGCGAGCAATTATGTCAGCGTACTACTGCCCGACGGCGACAATCTCTGGGTAGGGTCCCTGGACGGCTTGCATCTTTTGCACGATGGGAAATTCACCGTCTTCACCAGGCAGCAAGGGCTCGGGGAAGAGGCAATCAGCGCCCTGCACAAGGATTCGCACGGTTATCTCTGGGTGGGAACCGCGCATGCCGGTTTGCGGCGCATCCGGCCGGACGGCCAGGTGTTGACCTTCCGCCCCGCCAATGGATTCTCTTCGGACGACATCATTTCACTGCTGGAAGACCGGGAAGGCAATTTGTGGATCGGATCACAGGAAGCCGGACTGGCCCAGTTGCGAACGGTTCCGTTTGAAACCATTGCCATGGCCGAAGGTCTTTCGGCCGCCTTTGTCCGGGCAATCGTGCAGGATCGGGACGGGGACGTCTGGCTTGCCACCCAGGAGGGCGGGTTGAACCGCCTGCATTCGGGAAAATTCACCGTCTTTAACACCAGTAAAGGCATGTCCAGCGACAAGGCCCGGGCCTTGTTCGTAGACGAGGACAACTCCCTGTGGGTCGGGACCGAAGGCAAGGGACTGAATCACCTGCTGAGAAACGGCAAGGTGGTCATCTATACAACCGCCGAGGGACTCGCCAACAACGTCGTGCGCACAATCTGGAGAGATAAGGACGACACGCTGTGGATCGGCACCGACGGCGGGGTCAGTCAATTGCGGAACGGAAAATTCACCACCCTCACCGTGAGTCAGGGACTGCCCGGTAATCGGGTGTTGCAGGTCATTCCGGCGCGCGCCGGCGGTGTGTGGATTCTCAGCGATGAGGGCCTCTGTCGATTCGCGGACGGAAAAATCTACCCCGTGGACCATCCGAAGATTCCTTCCAACCCGCTCCGTTATATATACGAGGACGATCAAGGCGTTTTGTGGATCGGCAGCCGGGGCGCCGGCCTGATTCGCCTGCAAAACGGGGCAGTCACCATATACGGCCGAACCCGGGGAATGACGGCAGAAGTCTATTCGATCGCGGAGGATGACCAGCATAATTTCTGGTTCGGCACGCATCAGGGAATTCTGCGCGTGCGCCGCCAGGAGCTGGACGACGTGGCGGCCGGCCGCGGCAACGCTCTGAACGTAACCGCCTACGGTCTTTCCGACGGCTTGCGCAATGATCAGTGCAGCATGCTGGTGCAGCCCAGTGTATGGAAAACCGCGGACGGGCGCCTCTGGTTCGCCACCGAAGATGGCGCCGCCATCATCGACCCGCGGCAAACACGGCAGGAACATCCGGTACAGGCCATCATGGCCAAACTGCTGGTAGATAAGAAGCCGGTGGGACTGAACTCCACGGATCTGGTTCTGCCCCCGGGGCGAGGCGAACTGGAATTCCATTACACCGCTATTGCTTTCAGCTCCCCGGAGACGATTCGCTTCAAATACAAGCTGGAAGGCTTCGACTCCGACTGGATCGAAGCTGACACGCGGCGCGTTGCCTTCTACACCAATATCCCTCCTGGCAGGTATCAATTCCGGGTGGCAGTCCAGGGTACGGGCCTGGCCGGGTATCAGGACGGAGTCGCAGTACCGTTTCGCCTGCTGCCGCACTTCTACCAGTCGCTCTGGTTTTGGCTGGCCAACGCGGTTCTCGTCCTGGGTCTGGTCTGGGCCGCGCATCTTCTCCGCTTGCGGCAGTTGCAGGTGCAAGAGCGCGAATTGACCGCACTGGTGAATAAGCGCACCGCCGAACTGCAGTGCGAAATTGCGGACCACAAACGCGCTGAGCAGGACTTGCTGACCGCGAAACAGGCGGCGGAAAAGGCCAATCGGGCAAAGAGCGAATTTCTGGCCAATATGAGCCATGAGATTCGCACGCCCATGAATGGCATTCTGGGCATGACGGAGCTGTTGGCCCTCTCCTCCAACTTGAATCCGGACGAACGCGAGTTCTTGTCCATGGTCAAGTCCTCGGCCGATTCACTGCTGGTGATATTGAACGACATTCTGGACTACTCCAAGATC
>CAZUCM010000119.1:0-8516 GCA_964619235.1 uncultured Terriglobales bacterium | reverse complement strand
CTTCGGGACGCATGATCTCATAGGTCTCGCGTTCCTTGAGGAACCCGTCCACGTGAATGCCGGAGCTGTGGGAAAAGGCGTTGGCGCCGACGACGGCCTTGTTGGGTGGCACCAGCATGCCGAGCATGTCGGAAACCATGCGGCTGGTGCGGCAGAACTCGCGGGTATCCACCGCGGTGGATACGCCGTAATAGTCGCTGCGGGTGCGTATTCCCATCACAACTTCTTCCAGCGCCGCATTACCGGCTCTCTCGCCCACGCCATTGATGGTGCCTTCCACCTGGCGGGCGCCATTGCATATGCCGGCAAGGGAATTGGAGACAGCCAGGCCCAGGTCGTTGTGGCAATGCACGCTGATGGTGGCCTTGGCGATATTGGGCACATTCTCCCGTATCCCGCGAATCAGGGCGCCGAACTGTTCGGGCACCGTGTAGCCGGTGGTGTCGGGAATGTTGACCACGGTTGCGCCGGCGTCGATGACCGCTTCCAGCATCTCGAACAGATAGGCGGGATCGGAGCGGCCGGCGTCCTCGGCGTAAAACTGGACGTCTTTGACGTAACCTTTGGCGCGCTTGACTGCTTCCACCGCCATTTGCAGGATCTTGACTTTCTTTTGGCCCAGCGTAGTGCCGTATCGCTCGTCGCGGAACTTACCCATCACGTGGATGTCGGAAACCCCGATTCCGGTATGGATGCGCCCCCGCTTGGCTTTGGCCAGCGCTTTGCCACAGGCGTCAATGTCGGCGGGCACCGCCCGGGAAAGGGCGCAGATGGTGGGGCCCTCGATCTCGTGGGCGATCTGCCGCACCGCCTCGAAATCGTCGGGGGACGAATTGGGGTATCCCGCCTCGATGATGTCCACCTTGAGGCGGGCCAATTGCTTGGCCAGCGTCAGCTTATCGCGGCTGCCCAACCGGGTACCGGCGGCTTGTTCGCCGTCGCGGAGCGTGGTGTCGAATACTGCCAGCTTCTGAATTGTGGTTTTCATAGCCATAATCTGTAGCATACAGTCTACATTTTGCCGCCAAAAACTGCAGTGCCCAGGCCGGGGGCGGCAGTTTTTCGGGAAACTTCGAACGCCGAGGACGCTAAGGCCAGATTTGTAATTTGGTAATTTTTAATTAAAAAACGGCCTGCAGCGAAATTGTGGTTCGCTCAACGTCAAGTTACTAATTAAGACTTTGAGATCTCTCCGTGTCTTCGGTGTGCGACTCTTCCCGAGAGAGAGCCAAGGCGCAAAATGATGAAGCGCTGGTGTAAAATCAACTGCGACTTCCAAAATCAGGCTGGGCCAAGCCGTGCGGCAAGGGAAACCCCTTGGCTGTTCGGCGAGGGTTCTCGATATCCCTCATTTGCCGGCCTCCGGAGACGATTCCATGCGATACAGGCTGCTCACTACCGTGCTCTTCATTTCTGTCCTTGTGCTGCTGGCCGTGCCCAGGTCCTTACGGGCTCAAGAGTGGCAGCCCATTTCGCCGGAAGACCTGGCGCTCAAGGACAATCCCAAGAGCCCGGGCGACAGCGCCATGATCCTCTACCGCGAGGTCGAGGAGAATGACCAGAAGGGCTTTCTGCGGGAGTATGTGCGGATTAAGATTTTCAAGCAGGAAGGACTGGAATTCGCGAACGTAAGAACCGTGCCGTACCGGCCGGAAGAGGAGAGCATTGTCGTCCTGAAAGGACGAACCATTCACCCCGATGGTTCGATCACGGAATTTTCCGGTCATACCGCGCAGGAGTCTGCGGCCCGGAGCCGGTCCAGCAACGAAACGGTGACGGCCTTCGCCCTTCCGGAGGTCACGGTGGGCAGCATCATTGAATACCACTACACGATTCAGGCCAATCACACGGCCGCGGAGTGCGATCCGGATAATCCGGCTTCGAACTGCGAATTTCACAACAGCAGCTGGCCGGTGGCCCAGGAGCTGTTCCAGCGCGAGGTCCATTTTTCATTCGTGCCCCGCGAAAAAAACAGTTTCAACATTTTTCCGTACCTGTTGCCGCCGGATAAGAAACCGGTGGACCGCATGATCGGGAGAGAGCGCCGTCTTAGCCTGGATCTCACCGACGTGGCGCCGGTCCTGACGGAAGCGTTCATGCCTCCGGCGACGGAATTGCGTTCGCGCGTGGATTTTATGTATTACACCGATGCTCCGCCTAAGCCGGACGAGTTCTGGAACGACGAGTTGAAGAAGTGGGCGAGCGGGGCTCAGCATTTCATGGATAAGAAGGACGATATGCAGCGTGTGGTCAGCTCCACCGTCAGTCCTTCCGACAGCCACGAAGCAAAGCTGCGCAAAATCTATGATCGCGTGCAGTCGCTGCGCAATCAGACATATGAAAAGGCGGAGACAGGCCGGGAAAAGCTGAAGGCGAACGCGAACGTCGAAGACGTTCTGGCGCACGGATACGGAAATCATAACGAGCTGAATCGCTTATTTGTGGCGATGGCGCGGGCCGCGGGCCTGGATGCCACGCTGGTCAATGTCGTCCAGCGCGACCAGAACCAGTTTCACAAGATGGTGTTGTCGATGGACCAGTTCTCGTCGGAGCTGGCGCTGGTCCGGGAGAACGGAAAGCCCATCTATTTTGATCCGGGAACGCCGTTTTGCCCCTTTGGGATGCTGCCCTGGGAAGATACCGGAGTCACCAGCATCATTCAGGACAAGAACTCGGCCCGGCTTGACGATCACAACACGCCGCTGCCCGAGCCGTCGGCTGCGGCCATTTCCCGCGAGGCGTCCTTCAAACTCCAGGAGGACGGATCCCTGGAGGGAACGCTGAAAGTCACGTTTACCGGCCAAGAGGCGATGGACCGGCGTTTGCAGGAACGCCAGAAGGACGACGCGGGCCGCGCGAAGGATATGCAGCAATTGGCCGCCGGCTGGCTTACCATGCCCGGCGAAATCAAACTGCAAAGCGTGAATGACTGGAAATCGTCCAACCAGCCCCTGGTGGGCGTCTTCAGCGTGCGCATTCCGCACTATGCCGTTTTTGAAGAGGGATCGTCTCGCTTGAAGCTAATGCTGCTGGCCGGCGCCTATAAGAATCCGTTTACGGCGGAAAACCGCGCTTCCCGGATCTATTTTCACTACCCGTACGATTATTCCGACCAGATTACCATCAGCCTGCCTGCCGGCTTTACAGCGGGGCAGCTTCCCCAGCCGGCGGCCTTCAACAACTCGATGGGCGAATATTCCGCCATCTGCAGCTCCGGCAATGGCGTCGTGCAGTTGAAGCGCGACTTCCGGCTGAAGGGAATCTTTGTCGAGGCCAAATATTATTCGGCGGTTCGCGGGTATTTCGAGCATATTCAGCAAAACGACGACTACGAGAGAGTTACGATTACGAGTGCCGGGAAATAGCGAGCTGGTTCGGTCAACCGCAGTAACGTACTAAAATACGCGCTTTTCCGGCGGCGCTGGTGTACAATTGCGCCCGACTTCCAAAGGTCAAATTTTTTGGCGGCTGCGCTGCGGGAAGTGCCCATGCCGAATGGCTGGGAGAAGACTTTTTCCCGCATCCACCCCTCGGAGACGATGCATGCGCTTCAAACTTCTTGCCAGTACGCTTCTTATTGCCGTCCTGTTTTTGATCGCTCTGCCCCGCCAAGCGAGGGCTGATGAGTGGCTGCCCATTTCGCCGGAGGATCTGGCGCTCAAGGACAACCCCAAGGACCCTGGCGCGCATGCAATGATCCTCTATCGGGAAGTGGAACAGGACGATCAGCGATGTGCGATGAAAGAATACGTCCGGATGAAGATCTTTGACGAGGCAGGGCGTCATTATGGCGATGCGGTGACGGACATCTATGAGTCCGACATCGAGCATGTGGTCGAGGTTAAGGGGCGGACGATTCATCCGGATGGGTCCATCGTTTCCTTTGCCGGCAAGGTTTACGAAAAGGCATATGTCAAGTATCGGTCCATGGGATTATCGATCAGCGCCTTTTCCCTTCCGGACATAACTCCGGGAAGTATCGTGGAGTACAGCTATAAGATCGTCTGGGATAAAGATTCAGAGTTGTGGTACAGCGATCATTGGATGATTGCAACGAATCTGTTTCAGCGTAAAGCGCATTTCTCCTTTGTGCCAAACCAGGATTATGATTTGAAGATTTATTGGCAGAATTTTCTGATCGACCAGAAGCCGGTAGAGCAGGCGGCTGGGGCAAAATCCGGCACGACTTCAGTCCGGCGCAAAATGATCATGGATGTGGAGAATATTGAGGGGGTGGAGGAAGAGGAGTATATGCCTCCTATCCTCGAAATGCGGCCTCGGATCGAGTTCTTTTATAGTTTGGAAGATCTCCCTCCGGCTGACGAATTCTGGCACGACGCGGCAAAGCGAATATCGGGTTACATTGAATCGTTCATGGATAAGCGGGGAGCAATGGAAGCGCGGCTCGGCTCCATTGTCAGTTATCAGGACAGCCGCGACGTAAAGCTGCATAAGATATACGATTATGTGCGCTCCCTCCGTAACCTGAGCTTCGAACCGCAGTTGACGATTAAAGAAATCAACAAAATGCCTAAAGCCAGCAATATCGAAGACGTTGCAAAGCGTGGCTTCGGCACACACGATGAGATGAATATGCTGTTTGTGGCTTTGGCTCGTGCCGCCGGTTTTGATGCTTACACGGTTGCCGTTGTCGGGCGTGACGAGCTCGTTTTTCACAAAGAAATCATGAAGACCAAGCAGTTGACTTCTCTGGTGGCGATGGTGCGGGATAATGGCAAAGAACAGTATTTCGACGCTGGGACGCCGCTTTGTCAGTTTGCCACCCTTCCTTGGGAATACACGGCCGTAACGGGAATTCGGCTGGAAAAGAAGGCGCCGGCTTTCGTCACCACGCCGATACCGGATCCGGCCAGTGCCGTGATATCCCGCAAGGCTGATTTAAAAGTCCAGGATGACGGGACCCTGGAAGGCACTCTGACCGTCAAGTTTACCGGGCAGGAGGCGATGAACGCCCGTTTTGAGGGGCGCAATCAAGACGATGCAGGAAAGAAGAAGGCTCTCGAAGATAAAGCCAGTGGCTGGCTATTGTCTCGAGGGGCAGTGACCCTGAACAGCGTCAATGACTGGAGTTCCTCTACCTTGCCGCTCATCGCAAGTTTCACGATTCGTGTGCCCGGATACGCCACCACCGGGTCGCGGATGTTCGTGACTCCCATGGTGTTCGGAGGGGCCTACCGGAATCCGTTTGCGCACTCCGAACGAAGCTATCCGATTTATTTCGAGTATCCCTTTGTTTACTCAGACGATATCACTATCGCGTTACCGGCGGGGATAGACCTAGGTGCTGTTCCGTCTCCTAAATCGTTCAACAATGCGATGGCCAATTACACTCTGTCGTGCAAAAAGGAGAACGGCACATTGCATTTGAACCGCCAATTCCGACTGAATGGAGTTTTTGTCGACAAGAAATACTATTCTTCCGTTCGATCCTACTTTGGCCATATCCAGGACAGCGACGATGAACAAGCCATGCTTGAAAAGAAATAATATCCCGATTCTGTTACTCGCGATGGCGACGCTGATTTTCGCGCCGGGTTTGCGGGCGGATAAGGTTCCCGACTGGTTTCAGCAGCTGACCAGGGAGCCGCTGCCGGAGTATCCGGCGCGCACAGACGGCGTGGTTCTTCTGAATGACTGCACTCTCATAGTTAAGGATGCTAAGAGTATTACGCGCAACTGCCGCCAGGTCATCAAGATCTTGCGCCAGGAAGGGCGCGACTTAGGGACTTTTGCCGAGTATTTCAATAAGGATACGAGGATAACCGACCTGAAAGGCTGGAGCATTGCCGCTAACGGCCAACAATATGAACTCAAGCAAAAGGATGCCGTAGAGACTAGGCCCGGTGAATACGGCATTCTTTACGACGATATTCGATTCAAAGTGTTAAGAGTCCCGGCTGCGGATTCTGGCGCTTATGTTGCGTTCGAGTGGATGCAGAATAAACATCCCTACGTTCTGCAAGATATGTGGTTCTTTCAATTTCCCCAACCGCGGCTTCCGGTTCGAACTTCCCGCTATACGCTAAAACTGCCCGAGGGGTGGAAGTTCGAGTGCCATTTTGCAAATTTGCAGGAGGTCAAGCCGCAAAGCTCGGGCCCGAATCAGTGGACATGGGAACTCAAGGATGTGCCCGGTTACGAAGAAGAGGATAGAATGCCAATCCAGTTGGCGTTCGCAGGCCGCATGATCGTCAGCTTTTATCCACCCGATCAGCCGAGTTTGCGCATGGCCTCTTGGAGTGACATTGGAGCGTGGGATGATGGCCTGAATGCAAGCCGTCGCGTAGTAACTCCCGCCATACACCAGAAGGTGTTGGAACTGACGGCCAAAGCGCGAACGCCGCTGGAAAAGATGCAAGCGCTGGCGGATTTTATGCAGCGCGAAATACGCTATGTGGGCATTGAAATCGGGATTGGCGGAATTCAGGCCCATATGGCCGGGGATATTTTTGCCAATCGATATGGAGATTGCAAAGACAAGGCCACGCTGCTGGCCACTATGCTAAAGGATATAGGCATTGATTCGCACTTGGTGGACGTGCATACCGAACACGGCGTAACCCAGCCGGATACTCCGTCTGCCTATAGCTTTAATCATGTAATTCTCGCGATCGAGTTGCCCAAAGGTACGGACACAAGTAAACTCTTTGCGATTGTGGACGACAAGAATCTGGGCAAGCTCCTTATCTTTGACCCCACTAATTCAGAGGTCCCTTTTGGGCAACTCCCGTACTATGAGGAGGGGAGCTACGGTTTGGTAGTTGTGCCAAATGGCGGGGAACTTGTGCAACTTCCGCTGCTTGCACCCACGACAAATCGTCTCGTGCGTACGGGTTTCGCTGATTTGAAGCCTGACGGCTCCATCAGTGGACAGATTGACGAGATTAGAACCGGAAACATGGCTGCAGAGATGCGCGGCGCGCTGCTGGCGGCGAAAGGGACCGATCGCATCAAGCTCATTGAAGAGCTTTTTTCCAGCAGTCTGGGCCGGTACCAGATTACCTCTGCCCGGCAGGAGAATCTGGAAAGACATGATCAGCCGCTGATCCTGCATTACAAGTTCTCAGCGCCCAACTATGCGCAAGTCGTTGGCGACCTTGTTCTCGTACGGCCAAGGGTCCTGGGCACGGAGCACTGGAGCGACGAGCACTGGGGTGATGCAAAAGCAAAGCCGCGCAGGTTCCCGGTCGTGCTTTTCTATGGAACAACTTCGCATAGCGATGTTTTCGACTTCAAGATTCCGCCCGGTTACGAAGTTGACGAGTTGCCGCCGGCTGTCGATATGGCCTATCCGTTTGGCGAGTACCACAGCTCCACCGAGCTAAAGGACGGTGTCCTGCATTACAAGCGCACCTACGTGCAGAAAGACGTGATGATTTCCCTGGACCAGATGGACGAGTTCAAGGAGTTCGAGGGACAGATCGGCAATGACGAACGCGGTATGGCGGTGCTGAAGAAATCCACATCGGCCACGGTTTCCAAAGCGGCGCCCTCCGCGGTGAAATAATGAAAACCAGGGGGAAGGCGTGCCCTTGGAAGTTAAAAATTCCATGACCGATGCCTACGTTCCATTGCGGGCGCCGCGGGGCGCCGGGCTCTCCTGCAAGGGCTGGCCGCAGGAAGCGGCCATGCGCATGCTCATGAACAACCTCGACGAAGAGGTGGCCGAGCGTCCGCGTGACCTGGTGGTCTATGGCGGGACCGGGCGGGCGGCGCGCAACTGGAAGTGCTACCACGCCATCGTCCATTCCTTGCAGTCGCTCGCGAATGACGAAACCCTGCTGGTGCAGTCGGGCAAGCCGGTGGGCATCTTTCGCACCCACGAATACGCGCCGCGCGTCCTCATCGCCAACTCCAACCTGGTCGGCCACTGGAACAACTGGGAGCGCTTCAACGAACTGGAGCGCGCCGGACTGACGATGTACGGCCAGATGACGGCCGGTTCCTGGATCTATATCGGATCGCAAGGCATTATCGAGGGCACCTTCGAAACCTTTGCCGCAGCCGGGGAGAAGCATTTTGGCGGAGACCTGGCGGGCAAGCTGATCGTCAGCGGCGGGATGGGGGGCATGGGCGGCGCGCAGCCGCTGGCCGCCACAATGACGGGCGCCGCTTTCCTGGGCATTGAAGCCGATCCCGAGCGCATCAAGAAGCGCCTCAAGACCGGTTATTGCGACTTCATGGTGAACTCGCTCGATGAAGCATTGCGCATCCTGAAGAATGCCGTGCGCAAGCAGGAAAACGTATCTGTCGGCCTGGTGGGCAACTGTGCCGACATCATTCCGGAGCTGGCGGAGCGTGGAGTGGTTCCGGACATTCTTACCGACCAGACTTCGGCGCACGATCCGCTGAATGGTTACGTGGCCCGGGGCATGACGCTGGAAGATGTGGCCGACATGCGTCAGCGGGACCCCAAGGGCTACCGGGAACGCTCCCTGGATTCCATTGCCCTCCATGTGGAAGGCATGCTGAAGCTGCAGAAGATGGGCGCCGTT
>CAZUCM010000118.1:0-8539 GCA_964619235.1 uncultured Terriglobales bacterium | reverse complement strand
CATCCAGCCCCATGCATTTGCCGAAGGACTGAACTCCCACAGGTCATTGAGGTAACCCGCGGTGCCGGAGCCGTCAAAGCCGAAGCCGCCAAAGAGCCAGAAATTACCGCTGCCATCGCTCCATGCATTCGCTCCCTGCCGGCTTCCCGGAATGTTACCGGTGGCGGGAACACCCAACATGCCATAAACGCCGGCCTGGCCGCAGTTGCTGGTGCAGCCTTCGGCGCTGCTGCCTCCCATCCATGTCCATTCGCCTATGGACGGCGTGAACTCCCACAGGTCGTTGAGATAGCCTTCATGATTGTTGGCATCAATTCCATATCCGCCAAAGAGCCAGAAATTGCCGGCGGCGTCGGTCCAACCGGTGGATGCCTGCCTGCCTCCGGGAACGTTTCCCGAGTCAGGTGCACCCACGGTGCCGTATATTCCGGATTGCTGTGCCGTGTTACCGCCGCCGATCCAAGCCCACTCGTCGTTGACAGGATCGAAAACCCACAGATCGTTAAGGTACCCTCCTTCGGAAAGAACGGAATCGTAACCGCTTCCGCCAAAAAGCCAGAGATGATTATCATTGCCGGTCCAACTGAGCGCCAGCCATCGGCTTCCCGGGACATTACCGGCAGCGGGAACACCCAATGTGCCGTAGAAGCCCTTCTGGCTGTAAGGATCGCCCCCTTCAATTTCCCCGCTGAGCCATGCCCATTCGCTGGTGACAGGATTGAACTCCCAAAGGTCGTTGATTGACTGTTGCGGCACTGGGCTTAGAGCGAAGCCCAGGCCTCCAAATAGCCACAGATTGCCGCTATGGTCGGACCAGCCTGCCGCTTCGTAACGGCTACCAGGAAGGTTCCCGGCAGAAGGAATACCCATGGTGCCGGAAACTCCAGGCCAGCCGCAGAAACCGCTCAGCATACTTGCACAACCAAAATTGTCAGGCGCCGAACTATTTCCTCCCATCCATACCCATTCTCCCGTCTGTGCGGCTGCTTGCAGGCACGGGAATCCTGCCGGCGGCAAGGCGAGACACAGCAGTGCCAGCCGGGCAGCCTTCTTTGCCCCTTCCAGGACAGTCGCAATCACGCGAGAGACGGGCTGAGAACCGGAACAACCAGCCGGCAAGCGATGGGGAATCGCTGGAATCGCCGGACTCGGAGGGAAGAGGTAAGCCAGCAGCACTTTGCGCATAACGAACTCCTTGTTCGCAAAGTCAGGAAGAGATAAGAAAATGAGGACCTGACTTCGTCCTCCCACGGCTCCTGCGCCAGGAGGACTCCCTGAAATACCTCCCAAAATCGTCTTCCGGGCAGAAGCGATTTCAGCTCCATGGCGACAAGCAAAAACCTGGATTCGCCTGTGCCACGTGTATCCCTACTTCTTCAATCAGCGCGGGTTCAATCAATGCGGGCTAGTGAATGAATTCCGGAGCCGAACTGAGAAGCCGGCTCATGCAGAGGCACCCGTTGGAAATATGGAGTCCGCGCAGATCGCCGCTCATCGTCCAACCGATGTGTGCAGTTGCGATTTGCCCGGCTCCTTAAGTCATATGCATACAAGAAACAATGGGCGCAATTTTGCCCGGTCAACAGGGCTACCTGGTGTCTCCGTGATGCCAAAAAGCTTAGAGCGAGATTGGGGGCGGAACGTTGTATGTCATCCGCACAATGCCCTGGATGGCGATCGCCGCAGGCGGGCGGGAGGCATGTTGGAAGCAGGACTGCTTCCAGATTAATTTTCAGCGGAGGACTACGTTTCCTTAGAATAAGAGGGTGACCCAGGAATCATCCACTGAAATTAGAGCCATGTTGCTCGCTGCCGTTCAGCATCACCAGGCCGGACGATTGCACGAGGCGGAGCAGATTTACCGGCAGATTCTCGCCATCGATGCCGGCAATGCCGACACGCTGCACTTGCTGGGAATGATCGCCTATCAGGCCGGACGTCATGAATTTGCCGCCGAGATGATCCGTAAGGCAATTGCAATTAACCCCGGGCAGGCGTTCTTTCATTCCAACCTGGGAAACGTGCTTCAGAGCCAGGGCCAACTGGTCGAGGCGGTTGCCTGCTATCAGCGAGCGCTGGCCCTGAAACTGGTGAGCGCCGAAGTTTATTTCAACCTGGGTTCGGCTCTCCAATCCCAGGATAAGCTGGAAGACGCCATAACCTGCTATGAACAAGCGCTGGCGATTAAACCGGATTATGCCAAGGCCCATTACAAATTGGGATGTATTCTGCACGCGCAGGGCAAACTGGAGGAAGCGCTAGCGCGGTACGAAAAAATGCTGGAACTGCGGCCAGGTGATGCGGAAGCCGGTTTCAGCCAGGCTTTGGCCCAATTGCTGCATGGGGACTTTGCCGCCGGCTGGCCTGGTTTTGAACGGCGCTGGCAGTCTGCTTATCAGAACACGCCGATGCGAGCCTATCCGCAACCGCTCTGGACAGGCGAAAAGCCGGCATCCGGATCCGTGCTGATATGGGGCGAACAGGGTGTTGGCGACGAAATCATGTTTGCCGGACTGGTTCCGGATGCGATTGGCACAGGAACCCGCTGCATCCTGGATTGCGATGCCCGGCTGAAGCCCCTCTTCGCCCGTTCTTTTCCCGGCATCAGCGTGGTTTCCGGATCCAATCCTGAAAAGGACGCAAACTCCGAAATTGCGGCACACCTGCCCAGCGGAAGTTTGCCCGGCCTTTTCCGGACGAGCCGTGCAGCTTTTGCCGCGACTACATCACCCTATCTGATTGCCGATCCGAATGACCGGGAGCGCCTGCGCGCTCGTTATGCCGATGGGCGCAGGTTGATCGGGCTGGCCTGGCATACCAGGAACCAGAAGACAGGAAGCTACCGTTCCATCGACCTGGCGGCGTTGGCGCCGCTGTTTGCACGACCCGATATTCGCTGGATCAGCTTGCAATATGGGGATCATGACGCATTGCAGCAACAGGCGGCGGCCGCAAATGCATCGGTCCTTGTTGATGGTGAAGTCGATCAGCTCTCGAATATAGATCTGTTTGCGGCGCAGATCGCTGCCTTGGACATGGTGGTAACGATCGATAATTCCACGGCCCACCTGGCGGGAGCGTTGGGCGTCCCGGTGTGGGTTCTTTTGCCGTCCGCTCCTGACTGGCGCTGGCTCCAGGCATGCGAGGACAGTCCCTGGTATCCAACAATGCGCCTCTTTCGGCAATCGGTTCGCGGAGAATGGCAATCCGTCGTGGAAAGGGTGGAAAAGGCGCTATAAAGAGGAGCTAGTTTGACGGCAAGATTGCGGACAAGGATGATGCTCGAAGGATTCTTCTAAGTGGTTGAATCAAAAGGGAGAATTATAGGGGTTGGCGGGCAAACTGCCAGGTGTGGGAGTGGCTGTTGCCCGCCAACCGCCGCGTGCTGCTGTACAGATTCACGCGGAAGCCATACAACTGCAGCATGCCTCAATCTCAAGAAGTCCGAGCCTTACCAGAACGCTGCGCTGTTGGTAGGTGAAGCATAGCCAACAAGCCTGAAGATATCCTGAAAGGCGCAGTGGAAAAAGGGGTGGTTGAGGGTTGCGGGATCGTCTTTATTAATTAGTATGGCCGATTAATAGGGCCGAGGGCGGCGCCCATCTGGCCCCTGGTTCAATCCACATCTTCTTTCTGATTCATCTGGAATTGGCTGGCCGGCTGGGGAGTTTGGTCGAGAATTGCCTATCGGCAGACGGCAAGAATTGCCGCGCAAGGCGGATACCGGGTCGGCAGTGCGAAATAAAACTTTAGGGTTTTCAGCAACTTAGTCGAAAAAAATCTGTGTAGCGAGTTTGGCTCTCAACCTGCTCTTTCCTGGGGCGTGGAAACGGTAGCCTTCCAACTCGAAAACGTGATCTCAAGCCGGGCAAATTCTCTTATATCGGCGATATCGCCGGATCAATCCGGCTTCCGGTCCACTTT
This sequence comes from uncultured Terriglobales bacterium, assembly GCA_964619235.1. Lineage (GTDB taxonomy): Bacteria > Acidobacteriota > Terriglobia > Terriglobales > Acidobacteriaceae > CAZUCM01. The sequence continues at coordinate 4,615 of CAZUCM010000118.1, read as the reverse complement.
CGAGTCGGCCATGAGTCAGGCTTCCAGCCAAGACAACAATAACGTTTCCTCGGCCTCGACACCACTATCGACACCGGCAACGTCAGCTGCCGACGCTTCTTCGAACATAGCTCCGCAGCCGCAGGTGCAGACGCCAGTCCACAACGACCGGACGGGTTCGCCGAGAACTTCCAGCAGGCGGGCAATGGTCAGCGACAGCTCCGCCGCACCAAAGAAATCGGCCAGCAAGACTGCCGGCGAGCCAGAGCGTGCAGCGAAAAGCACTGCAAGCCTGACTGCGGCTGATGCTTCCGCACAGCAAACGCAGTCGACCGATGCAAATGCAGCGAGTCCCGTGGCTGCGGCACAGACTTCAGTGGCGGCAAACTCCCCAGCTCCGGCCGGCGATACAGAGCAGCCGGGCACTGCCGGAACCGCCAGCGACGTTACTCCAGCAGCGGCGGTGGTGAGCGCAACGCCTGAGCAGATTTCGACGTTGAATAACGGCCAGGGAAGCACAGTGGAAACCCTGCCGGCAGAAGCGCAGCCATCAGTGGCGGTCTCACAGAATCCGGGTTCCCCAGACGGTACTAACGCGGAGGCAACCGCGACCGCAGTGGCTGGTGAGACATTGCCGGCGGAACTTACGGGAAAATCGAACAACGCTGCTCAACCCGTTTCGAACCCGCGCAGCATCTCCTCCGCTGCGGATCAGAAGGCGACTGACACCAAGGGACGGACAGCGGCGGCGACAAATGCGAATCCGGCCGCACCCGCGAAGGGCTCCCTCCCGGCCATCGGCCCCGTGCCGGTGGATTCTTTGCAAGTAACGACTTCTCCGAAGGCCGCGGCCGTAAAGACGCGCGGCGACCATGCGGGCGTCGCGTCTACTCCTGCCGGTTTACCGTTGCAGGCGGCCAAGGCGTCCGCGATTTCTCCGGCGGCAGCCGCGGTAAACAATGCGATGTCACTAACCACGGGGAACGCTCCGGCGGTCAACGCCTCTGCCGGCGCCGGGAGCGCAGCGGCGGCGGCAACCTCCACGGTGAATTCGCAGGCAGCAACTGTTTCCACCGATTCGGCTTCGACAACCGCGGGAAACAGCGTAGTGCCGGCGGCCAGCGGAAGTTCAGCGGCGGCCGCGGCGATTCTCAGCTCCGCATCGACGGCTGGGGGAAACAACTCGCAGACCACCTCCGACGGCAATCCCAACGGAGGATCCCCTGCCGATGCCCAGATTGCAGCCAGTATGCCGTTTGCCAACCTGGCTGGTTCCGTGATGGTCTCGCACCCCGGCAGTTCGACCGAGCAGGGTGGAGTGGAAGGGACGGGGCCAGCCGCATCGGCCACGTCAACGGGATCGCCGGGCACAGCCGAGCGGGCGGAGAGCGATCCGCAGACCGAGTCGCCCACGCTGATCTCGGCTCGAGTTCTGGAGAACGTGCAACAGACCGAGATGCGGGTCGGGGTTCACCCTGAGGGAATGGGCGCCATCGAAATTCGTGCGGTCATGCACGGCGACCAGCTGGGTGCTTCCATCACGGCGCAACAGGCCGATACGCACCAATGGCTGGTTTCGCACGTAAGCGAATTGACGCAGGCATTGAACTCCCACGACGTGCGGGTGAGTAGTTTGTCGATCAACGATTCGACCTCGGAGAATTCCGCGCAATCGGGCTCCGGGCAATCGAATCCGCAGGGGCAGGGCCAGCAGAACGGCCAGCCGGCGTCGAAAGCGGAAATTCCGGAAGCAATTTTGAATACGAAATCCGAAGCAAGCGCTATGGGCGGAAGCTATACCCGTACAGGCCTGGACCTGCGAGCGTAACGAAATTTGGAGGATACAATGAGTACATCGGCAGTAGGCGCGACCGGAAGCACCAGCGACACTACCGCGGCAACCTCGGGCGGGCTCAATTCGCTTAACGGAAATGATTTTCTTGAGTTGTTGACGGCACAACTGAAAAATCAGAGTCCCGAGAGTGCGCAGGATCCTTCCACCTTTGTGAATCAGTTGGCGATGTTCAGCCAGCTGGAACAGCTTATCGATATTCATTCCATAATTCAGCCTGATGCGAGCAGCACAAGCACGACTGGAACCGGTTCAACCACGCAGAATCAGGACGCCACCAATCCCGTGGCCGGCAGCTAATTAGGAGATAACGCGATGCCATCGTTTTCAATTCCTCTTTCCGGTTTGACCGCCAGCTCTGACGAGCTATCCGCCATTGCCAACAACCTGGCCAACATGAACACGGTCGGCTATAAATCCACCACCACGCAGTTCTCAGACCTGCTCTACCAGAATCTGGGAGCAAATGGCGCCGGCGATCCCATCCAGGTCGGTCTTGGGACCAAAGTCAGCTCCAACGAGTCGAATTTCACGGAAGGCCCCATGAGTCAAACCGGCGTGGATACCGATATGGCCATCGACGGAAACGGCTTTTTCGTGCTGAACCAGAACGGAGAACAGCTCTACACCCGAGCCGGCAACTTCACCGAAGGAACCAGTGGCGCCCTGACCTCGGTGGGTGGCGCGAGCGTGATGGGGTATGCCGCCAACGCGGATGGCACCATCAATACGAACGGCGGGATTCAGGCGATCGCGATCGATCAGGGCCAGCAATACCCCGCGCAGGCCACCACCAAAGTGAGCGGCGGGCTGACGCTCGACGCATATGGTTCCAACAGTTCCACCTATTCCTATCCAACTGCGCTGGCCACCAGCGAGGTAACCATGTCGGCGAACTTCAATAGCGGCACAGCCCCGACGGCCTTTACCCAGAACGAAACCGTCTATGACAGTACGGGAGCTGCCCAGACCTTGACCTTCACCTTTACTCCACCCACCTCCGCCGCCCCGAATGTGTGGACCTATGCGGCAAGCGTTCCTAGCACTGCTGTGGGCAGCAATGACCCAACTACCGTTTTCAGCGGCGAAATCACCTTCGCCAGCGGGGTGCCTACGGTATCGGTGGATAACGCACCGGGAGGGTCTCCGTATGGGACGGTCAACGCTGCCGGCGATGTTACCGGCATCAGCTTTGCCGGTCTGACCGATGGCGGCACTTTGAATTTGAATTGGAACACCGCCACCGGCAGCGCCACCAACTTGACCCAAAGTACCGCGGCTTCGGCCGTTACCAGTGTCAGCCAGGATGGCCATGCGGCTTCGGCGACTCCCACCTTCACGACGTCGATTCCCGAGGTGTTCGACGCGCAGGGCGAGGCGCACACGCTTACCCTTGATTTCTGGCAGACCGGTAAGAATCAATGGGCCTACAGCATGACCGTTCCCGGAGCGGACGTAGGAACATCCTCCTCCCCGGTGCAGGTCAGTGCCGGCACGCTGGGCTTCGCCGACAACGGCACTTTACTGTCGGTTGCCGTGACCGGCGGTACCGGGACGGTGACACCGGCGGTCTCCGGTCAGACCGGAGTGGGCAACATTGACGGCATCACGATTCCCTCGCTGGCCGACGGCGCAGGTACCCTTACCTTCGATTGGAACCTTTTCGGCAGCAGCGGAAACGCATCGGTCAGTCAAACGGAGTCGGCGGACGCGGCTACGACCACCGGCGGGGCGAACGGCTCCACCGGCGATATGCAGGGTGCGGACGGCTACGCCAGCGGTTCGCTGCAATCCATCAGTGTGGATGCCGACGGTACCATCGAAGGCAAGTTCAGTAACGGACAAAGCCGGGCGGTCGCTCAATTGGCGATTGCCTCCTTTGCCAACGAGGAAGGCCTGGAACTGATCGGGGGCAATAGCTTCCAGTCAACGCTGGCTTCCGGAAACGCCAGCATCGGAGTCGCCGGAACGGCTGGCCGCGGCACGGTAGACGGCTCCGAGTTGGAGGGGTCGAACGTCGATATCGCCACCGAGTTCTCTAATCTGATTGTGGCCCAGCAGGCCTATCAGGCGAATGCCAAAGCGGTCACTACCTTTGACACCATTGTCCAAACCACGCTCAACATGCAGTCCGCTTAATCCTGGCGGCGGCCTTCCCGGGGAAGGCCGCCTTGACTGAGTAATTCTCATTAATTCTTTATAACTTTTGCGTGACCCTGCCTGCCGCCGGATGGCTAACGGCGGCAGGCAGGCAGATTTTGCCGCTTTAAAAACGCCAACTTCCGGGCAATTTTTTCCTCCCCCCCCGTTTCGGTATCTCAGTTGCATCTATGCAGCCCGGTATGAGTGACGATCTGGATAATCCTATTGAAGAGTCAACTCCCGAACCAAAGGGAGGCGGCAAGTCTTTCACCACGATTTTGCTGGTTGCCTGTCTGATTGGAGGCGGCGTCGGAGGCTTTTTGTTCTGGCGTCATAGCGCCAGGGCCAAGGCCAAGCCGGAGCCGCAAAATCAGGTCAAAGAGGTCCTGCACCTTGAGGATTTTGTGGTCAATCTCGCCGATGCCGAGGCGCATTCCTACGTGCGGCTGGGTCTCGACCTGGGCCAAACCGAGGCGCCGAAGGCGGGCAAGGAAGCCGGACCCAATCCGGTGCCGGCGATCCGCGATACCGTGCTTTCCGTGGTTTCCGTCTATAAGTCCGATGAACTGCTGACCGCCGAAGGCAAGGTCAAGCTGAAACGCGAACTGCTGGGAAACCTGCAACAGCGCGTGCCGGAAGCGC
>CAZUCM010000117.1:0-8585 GCA_964619235.1 uncultured Terriglobales bacterium | reverse complement strand
AGTCGGATGGCACGGGAAGGGGAAGGTCGGGCGCAGAAAAGCAGGGTGACTCAGGGGCCGCCATGATGAGTCCTGATTAAGTGGCTCGTGGCGCGTAGGATGAAACCCTTTTACTGGCCGGCACGGCGAAAGCAGCGGGGGCATCAAGCAAGCGGAGACCGGCTTTCAGGCCTTTCCCCATTGTTAGAGATACACCAAATGCATTGGTTGCGGAACCTGCATGTTCCGCAAACGGAACAGATGGAGCATAGATTCACATCGCGCAAATTCTCCTCAGTCCTGCGTCTGCCTTCGAATTTCCTGTATTGTGGCAACCTTGCCGCACAGGCTTGTTCCGAAAACAGAACAGATCGTGGATTTAGATTGTGCCGTTCCGCGCCGTTGGTCTAGAATTTGGCCCTGACCTGACCGGCCCTCGACCCATAGTTTATGCAGGTTGGAATCCCAAGGACATGAAGCCTGAGAGACGGGATTCATTCTGCTTTGGCAGAGCTGGAGCCCGCCTCTATCCATAATTAGTCTTTCACGTCATTTCACGAAAGAGAGAGACGATGCGCAAGTTATTTCTCGCCGCCCTTCTCTGGTTCCTGCTCTCGTGCGGAGCGGGCTTTGCCCAGGATGTATCCGATATTTCCAAGGACATTCAGTCGATACTTGCGGAACACTGGAAGAACTGTCCGGTATCGACGCTGGAAGCATTCGGTGCGCTTACCACCGGCACGTACTATGCGGTCGACGACGCAGACTGCAATAAGAATCCTGCATCCCCAACTGCCGCCGGTACTGCCGTCAAGCTTTTCGACTGCGATTCCCAAGAAATTCAAATCATTCACCCGCAGAAATTGTTCCTCGACCAGGAGCAGAGCCGGCAAGCAGCTTTGGCGCTGCTGATTTGTGCGGCGCCGAAGCCAGCCGCAGCGCCGAAGGCGGCCGCGGCGGATCCGTGCAAAGCTGACGGCGCCAGCAGGTGCACGCCAACCTTCCCGCAATTGAACCTGGCGAAATTGTATTGCGTAGCAGTGCAGCGTTCCGATTTCATCAAAACGCTGGCAACCGCTATCGACAACGATAAGTATTGCGAGGGTTCAAAGCAGATAGTGCAGGATATCTACAATAGTAACCCGAAGGCTCTGGCCGAGGTAAACAACGCCTATAACCAGAAGCTGGAGTTGACAGCTTTCTATTTGCTGATGAAAGCCTCTACCGCCGACAAACTCGACACACTAAGGGCCTGCTATGCGCACAAGAAAGATGAGCTATTCAAGCGGGTGAGTGACATGATTGACCCCAAGGAGAGCAAGTAGGAACTGTATCTCAAGCGAAAATTCGCGGCATGGCTCTTGCGCGCCGCGCAAGGAATGTCCTGTTGCCGGCCAGCGCGTCGGCCATGATAAGTCCGGTGAATCCCGGCCAGAGCTTCCGAGGAGGTCTGATGCCAAACGAAACGGGTTCTCGCAATTCAAGCCGTCGTCGCTGCTTTATCTTCGTAGCTCTGGCGCTGTTGCCGGCAATGTGCCATGCCCAGGACCGCTCTCAGGTTGACTCGTGTACATTCAATATCGCCGGCGGGTATTCCGACGCCAAGGGAGACGACCACGCCAACTTCGACCCCGGGGCCGCTTTTCAAGCCGGGGGCGACTTCCGTGTCTCTCCCAATTACTCTGTGATGGCTAATTTTTTCTACAGCCGGCAGTCCGTTTCCGGCCCCGCTCTTTTCTCATTTTCCAATTCTTCCGGCATGAAAGTGAATGGCGGGCACGGAAGCTTTTACGCCACGACCATTGATCCAACCCGTCACAACTTATTGTTCTGGCGAAGGGCCCGGCAGAAAGGCTTCGACCTATACGCTCTGGGCGGCTTTGGCTGGTTCCATCGCGGCGTCACGCTGAAGAACCCCCCAGGCCCCACCGGGCTCTTTGAGACGGGCACTTCCACCCTGGCACGGGCCGGTACCAACTCGGGGGCTTATGACGTGGGCATCGGAGCCGAACGAAGACTGCCGCGAAGCGGTTTAAGCGTTTTTGTCGAAAGCCGTTTCTACCACGGATTGGCCATCAACGATACCACCAGACTCTGGCCCTTCTTCGCCGGCGTGGGCTGGCAGTGGTAGACGAGAAGGAATTTGCTATGCGATACGCGAAATTAATCATTTTCCTTTCCCTCCTGTTGGTTGCGGCTTGGAGCCGCGCTCAGGAGGCCTCAGTCAACGTGCATGCCGCGGCCCGCCATTTCGATGATCGGCCGTTCGGAAAGTATCTGATGGGGATCTGCACAATTTTCTACGATGAATCGACCGCTGCCCAAGACCGCCCCCGGCCGGGGACGGTGAAGTGCGACCTTACGCCGCTGGCCGGCCCGCGAAAAGGCGGCAATGCCCCCGGAGCCGGAAGGATCGTACAGACCATAACGCTGAAACTAGCCTGCGCTCATGACGCCGCCGATGATTGCGTCCCTGATTATCCCCTGGTTCCGGGCAAAGACTTCTACGTCAACGCGACTTCTGACTCCGGTTTGCCCGTCGTCCAAACGGTCCTCAGCGGTGGCGGCGTAAACTTTAGCGGTCAGGGCACCGTTAGCGGCCAGAGCACCGTGCACTACCACGTGCTGGGCGACTTGCTGGGCGCGGGTTCGGTGGTGATTCGCGCCACCGCCCGGGGAAATTCCCAATTCGCGCCGGCCGCTCCCGTCGATTTCATCTTGCAGGTGAGTGCCAGTGCCAAGGATACCTCCGCCGCCTGCCCGGTTTTACCGCCGCCGCTCCCGGCTCCGAGCACGCTGCTGGACGCGCCGGCGATCGTCTCCCTGATGGGAAATCCGACGCCGTTTGTGCTTGCCGCTCAGGGGAGCAACAACATCGTTGTCTATTCCACCCGCCAGTCGCCGAACCTCGACGAACGGAATTTTCTTACGCACTTTGAAGACAGCGTTGCCTTGCTCGTAGGACGCACGGCCAGCTCTCTTGGAGTCACGCCCAGCTCGGCTAAGCCCTTTTCCGTAGAATTGACCATCCCTCACGCCGCCGCCCTGGGCGATCTCGCGACCCGGATCGGGGGACTCAATTACAGCCAGCTCACGGTGCAGGATGCTGGCGCGAGCAAGATTCGGGTCACGGCTACCACCACCCCGGATTGCGACACTTGGCAAGGATTTTTGAAAGACGTCCGCAGCCTGACCTGGAGACTCGTCAGCTCGCCCATGAGCAAAAGGCTCTTTTATCTTTCTTCGTCGGACGTAGCCACCGCCTTCAGCGGCCTTTCTTCCGCCCCAGCGACGGCAACGCCGGCGGCATCCCCTTCCAGCCCTGCCGCCTCGTCGAGTTCTTCAACCTCCTCGGCAACGGCGGCCGGTTCCGGTTCAACCAGCGCCAGTATTACGGTCACGCAACCGCCGGGCAGCAACCTTCAGATCAACTCGGACACCACGCCCTGCGTGGTGGCCGGTCTGGCCTTCGGCAGTACGAGCGCCTGCGCCTCGGCAACTTCCCCGGCCCCTGCGGCAGCGTTGTCCACCGCGGCGCCGGCGGCCGCCGCCCAGCCGATCGGTATGGCCTCGCTGCCGGTGACTACCGTAAGCGTGTCGAGCACCGTGTCGAGCGCGCCACTTGCCCAGACGCCGGCCGATCTTCTGGTCTTTTCCGATACCAACCCCGGCGACGACGCGCAAGTCATGGAACGAAACCGGGTTCTCGCCCAACTTGATCTGCCGCGCCCGGAGATGATCATCAGCGCCTGGGTCATGCAGAACTCCTCCTCGACCCCCGAGACCATGGGCGCTTTTACCAACATGGTTAAGGAACTGGTTGCCGAGTATAACCAAAAATTCGAATCGGTAGTAAAGCTGGGCTGGGAGAGCGTGAAGGAGCAGTCCGCCAAGCCGAATTACTTCAACGAAGCTTTCCGCAGCTATATCGCAGACCGCTATGTGGTCGATTCCAACTCGGAAAGCAAGCCCAGCCCAACTGTGACGGACTTGGCGCAGGCCTATCTCGATGGCAGCCAGGCTAAACTGGTTGATCCCATCGCGCCCAGGAAACGTAGCGATCTCGAGATTTGCGAACGCGAGCGCTACTGCCTCGGTTATAACGATCTATTTCATCCGGTCAAGCCGGCTCTGACCGACTTGGTGCTTACGCTGATCGCCGCACAGCGCCCGGAAGACCGCACGAATGAAGCCATCAACTACGTGGAGGGGCATCCCGGGAGCATGATCGTGCCCCTTGCCACCGGCGAAAACGATTGTGAGGGGTTGGACCGAGAACACCGCAGCCGCTGCCAAGCCATCTGGCGCAGTCTAGGGCTGGATTTTGTGCCTGTGTCGCGCAAATCCGCAAGTTGCGCTACCCAGGACTACTTGGGGACCCTGTACTCCCTCTTTCTTGCCGGGGGAGGCCAGAAGCCGCGCGTTTATCTTCGGTGCTTCCAGGAGAAACTCAGCCAGCTTTTCCAGTCCGACGATAGGAGTTCCGCTCCGCCTTACGGCGTCGGCCTGCTGCGCGGTGCCATCGCCGATTTTCTCTATAACTACAAAATCAGCACCCAGTATCCGCATGATTTCACGCCCTATGACCTCAGCCGGAGCGCGGACGCGCTCAACAACGCCCTGAGTCCGATCATCGACGCCTTTAACCGCGACCTCACTTCGTTCCAGCTCTTCTTGCGCGCCGACATGCAATACCAGGTCGAGCGCATTAACAAGGGGACCGACAACCGCTGCTGCGCCAAGCGCCTGTTCGGTCTCGACAAGCCTTCGTTCTTCAACGACGGGCTGGTGACCGTGCGCACCGTTTCCGGCCAGGAAACCATGGTCAGCACGACTTCGCAAAGCTTCCTCAATGCCAGTACGGCGCCGGAACTGTCGGCGCTGCTCAATTCCCTGGCCTCTCCAGCCGGCGGTTCGGGAGGCGGGTCGGGAAGCGGGCCATCGAGTGCGGTAACCGGTATTTTGTCCGCCGGCGCGTTGGCGCGCTTCCAGCAGCTTTCCACCGTGCTGGCCAACTATCAAAGCAGCTTCGCCCAGATCGGCCGCTCCCTGTCGATCGACGCGACTCCGCGCAGCCTGGCCACCGCCTCCTCGGCGGAGATCGCCGTCACTTTGAAGGCGGACGAGACCCCAACTGGTCCCGCCTACACCGGCGGCGGCGCCAACGATCCGGCGCTGAACACTTCGCGACTTGCGACCCATGACACTACCACCCGGGTGCGCGTCGACTCCGTAAAGTTATTCGAAATATCGTCGTTTTCCGCCATCCTCGAACGTTCCCACACGCGGATTCCGCTGCTGCCGCCCTTGGTCGAAATCCCGTATATCGGCACTCTCGCCGGCATTCCTATCTCTCCAGCCAGGGAATATCATGTCAGCAGCGCCGTTCTGAGCGCCTATGTCGTGCCCACCGCCGCCGATTTGGCCTACGGCCTGCGTTACGTCTCTGATTTGGTGGTGGACGGCCTCAATCCCGGCCCGTGCAGCTTTTACAAAGGAGCGGCGGGGCCGGAGGTTACCAATGTCTGTCTGTTTAGAAAGCCGGTTTCCACCCGCGACCTGGACAAAAAGCCGCTCAACGACTTCAACCATAGGATAGTGCAGTGCTTCGAAGCCGACACCTCTTCCCAAGGCTGCCTGCGCGTATCCTTCGATACCGTGCCGGCTATGTTTATTGAGTAAAGCCGCGGACACAGAGGCCGGGGCGACCCTATCAGGGCAAGACTCGAGGTCAGGAAGGAGTCGCTTCGCCTTTTCTGCTTGAGGCCATTGCCAAGATTCGACATGATTATTGCAGAAGTTTCGGGCTGCGCTGCTTGCAACCGATTGCGGCTGCGTGCATCAAACTAACTGGGACTGGTATAGACAGTCATGCTGAGGTACCGCAACGGCGGTACAGACTGGCGCCATGGTGAGTGAATCCAGGCGCGTTCCTTTGAGGGATATGCTAGTGACGTTCTTTCGGAACAACTCGGTAATGAACCAACCCACAACGAGCGGGCCGATTCCCGGCCTGCAGACGCTTTCCCCTTACCAATCGAGATAGTTTCATTCACGTGGCAATGAGGTACGGCCTACAGCCATATGGCTCTAGTCCGGTCACTCATCAGCCTGTACAGGGAGGTCAATATGACAGACAAAACGAACAAAATGTTTGCTTTAGCAACGCAGCTACCGGGCGCGCGCGCTATCAGCCGAAGTCGATGCATCATGGTGCTGGCCCTCGTTATGCTGGGGATTGCTGCGGTCCCCGCCGCAAGCGCTGGACCGCTCGGCGATAGGGTGATTTTGACCGTGAACAGCGATGCCATCGAAGTTCCCGGAGGTGTGTTGCCTCATGGGAAGTACGTGCTTGAGTTTTTGGCATTGCAGCGCAGAGTCGTGGAAATTTCGACCATGGACGGAAGGCCAGTCGGATTGTTTTCTGTGGTTCCCAACTTGCCTGCGGCGCGCATCGACGATGTGCAGTTTAATTTTTCCCGGCCCAGCCTGAGAGGACCGGAAAGACTGACGGGCTTTGTGAATCCGATCGTAGGTGTCGACTACGAGTTCGTATATCGGCAAGCCAAAGCAAAACCATCTGGCCGTTTCCAGGCCAAAACGTCTCGATTCTAGACGGCGATGAAACATTATGATCAGCGGCGAAAGACGGCAGGGATGTCTATTTCATCCCTGCCGGAGACCGCTATTCAGCTAGAGCACTGCCGTCCCGCAGACTCGCAAACCCGGGATACGAAGGGACCTCTCCTCATCTGTCTTGCCGTTCACGAAAGGTCGGAATTTCGGGATCGCAGATCGATCACTTCCCAGGCGTAAGAGAACTGGAGAACTATCCGTTTGGAATCGAGTTTGGCGGTGTGTGAAACCTTCGAAGCCTCTGAAACTTTGAAATTTTGCCTCGTGGAACTCCTCTTTCCCTGGCCAGTTCTTGTCGACCGCAAGATCACCGTTACGCATGTCGGCCCTGTTATTTCTTCTTCGCTCTTCAATATGGCGTTGACATTCGTTTTATGTAGTGATACTTTTCGCCTGTTGGTGTTTTAAGGTTCGCTTCATAAGAGGAAAATCAGACACAACATCCCCCGGTAAGGGCAGGAAAAGGCTGGGCGGAGCTGTGGTCAGTCATGGGTCAATCTCCTCAGGTGTGGGCCTGCCAGGAGCCAAGCAGAGCTGATGCCGTTTCTATGTGTGAAGCGGTAGTCAGGCAATACCCGTATTCAAGTACCGTCGTTGCATCTTCTAGGGGCCCGCAGTATCCGTAAAAATTTGAAACTTTCAGGAGATTAACCATGTCTTGCTGTGAGGACACGACTGCCCATTTTCGTGCTGTTCCATCCGCGACGGTAAAAGCCGTCGTCATTTTGTTGGCGGTAGTTCTTTGTAGTTTCGCAATACCGGCCACAGCGCAGATCACCTATGATTCGTCTGGTTCAGCCGCCACTTCGGGCAGCGCCAGCTCGCTGTCCTGGTCCCATAAGATTGGAAACGGATTGAACCGGCTGTTGGTGATTGGGGTAGCCGCGGCCGATACGAACGGCGGGACTCCCGCTCCTATCTCCAGCGTGACCTATAATGGTGTGGCTGCGACGGCTGTGCCTAACTCTAACACCTACGGCGGCGGCACCGGAACTATAGAAACGCAGCTCTTCTATATCTCGAACAACAGCCTGCCCGCTACCGGCACCTACACCGTCACCGTGACCTTCGGCAAGAGCATCTACGGGGCGTCAGCCGGGTCCATTTCCGTATTTGGCGCCTCGCAAACCGGGGCTGAAGCAGTTGCGACCAACAAGGATACGAGCGGTGCCACCTCGCTTTCGACCAGTATTAAGACCCTGACCAATGGCGACTGGGTGGTGGACGTCTATGGAGTCTATAAGCCGGGTACGGATACAGCGGGAAGCAGCCAGACTTTGCGTTACGCCGTTAGTGGCGTAAACGGTGGAGCGGGCAGCACCAGGGCCGTGGCCACCGCGGGCACGGTAACCAACACGTGGAGCCAAGCGACGTCGGTGACGCGATCAAGCACTTCGCTGGCGGCATTTGCACCAGCGTCCGGCAGCCCGACGCCAACACCGACACCGACACCGACGCCGACACCGACGCCGACGCCAACCCCGACGCCGACGCCTACACCAACGCCAACACCTACACCTACGCCTACACCTACGCCTACGCCTACACCTACGCCAACCCCGACGCCAACCCCGACACCTACGCCTACGCCGGGTAGTGTGCCGTATGCGACCGGGGACAGCCGCACTGTGACTGAGCCCACGTATCCGGCAGTGTGTCAAACTCTGTCCGCCGCGGGTACGACCTCATCCGGCCCCGATCAAACCAGCCAGATCACCACCGCTCTGGCGGCATGCGCGGGAGAAGGCAGCGTGGTTTTGGCCAGTTCCGGCTCGAACAATGCGTTCTGGTCTACCGGTTTTGCCATGTCCTCGAACCAGGCGCTGGTGATCAATTCCGGCGTGTATCTGGAGGGGAACAACTACAGTCCGCAATTCATCACTCCCACCGGAAGCAATATCTCGATCATGGGCCCCGGAACCATCGATGGGAACTCCGTCTCAAAGATGCGCCTGATCAACACCGGATCG
>CAZUCM010000116.1:0-8633 GCA_964619235.1 uncultured Terriglobales bacterium | reverse complement strand
ACCTCCCAAGTCGTTCGATTCGGCTGGTCAGTGATGGCCCACCGGCGGAGGTCTCCGAAGAGATCAACGAGCATGACTGGGTCGTGGCCGCGGTGCTCTCCGGAAATCGCAACTTTGAAGGCCGTATCAATTCCGAGGTGCGCGCGAATTACCTGATGTCACCGCCGCTGGTGGTGGCTTATGCGCTGGCCGGCCGGGTCGATTTCGATCCGTTCGTAGAGCCATTAGGCTCGGACCCCAGCGGACGTCCCGTCTTTCTGAAAGAGCTCTGGCCCAGCGAAAAGGAATTGGATGAGGCCATGCAGAAAGCCATGGCTCCGGAGATGTTCCGCGATGCCTATGCCGGCGTTTTTGAAGGCGATGAACGCTGGCGTTCGCTGAAGGTGCCGGCCGGTGAGACCTTTACCTGGCAGCCGGATTCCACCTATGTGCGCCATCCGCCGTACTTCGAGAATATGCCGCTGACTCCGCCCGGAGTCGAAGATATCCACGCGGCCCGGGTGCTGTTGAAGTTGGGCGACTCCATCACCACCGACCATATTTCGCCGGCCGGTTCCATCAAGAAGGACTCTCCCGCCGGGAAGTATCTGCTGGAGCATGGCGTCAAGTCCGGGGATTTCAATAGCTATGGCTCGCGCCGCGGCAATCACGAGGTGATGGTGCGGGGCACCTTTGCCAACGTTCGTCTGCGCAATAAACTGGTTCCCGGCGTCGAGGGCGGTTTCACCCGCCATCTGCCCGGCGGGGAGCAGATGACGGTGTTCGAGGCCTCGCAAAAATACGAATCGGAACGCATGCCGCTGATCATCCTGGCCGGCAAGGAGTATGGTTCCGGATCCTCCCGCGACTGGGCGGCCAAAGGACCACGTCTGCTGGGAGTGCGTGCGGTGATCGCCGAAAGTTTCGAGCGTATCCACCGCTCCAACCTCGTGGGTATGGGCATCCTGCCGCTGCAATTCCCGGCGGGGGAGAATTACGACTCCCTCGGCCTCACCGGGGAAGAAGCCTACGAGATCACCGGACTGAAAGCCGTGCTCGACCAGTTCAAGCCGGGTTCGCAACTCCGGGTAAAAGCTGTGGCCGGCAACGGATCGAGTAAGGAATTCCATGCGACCTTGCGCATCGATACGCCACAGGAAGTGTTGTATTACCAGAATGGTGGCATCTTGAATTATGTGGTGAGGCAGTTATTGCAGAAACCATAGAGAAACGCTGTCATAAAGCAGATTTGTGATTTGCGATGGAAGGCGGGCAGCTCCAAAACTATGGAGCTGCACTGAAATCACAAATCACAAATTGCCAATTCCTCTGCTCCTCCCGTGCTGAATAGTACAATCGCTGCCATGCCGCTGATTCAGGTCGAAAACTTGACCAAGGTTTTCCCCGTGGGAACCAGTGCGTTCGGCGGCGCGGCGCGGGGAGAGGTCCGGGCGGTCGATGACGTATCGCTGGAGATCCGCGCCGGCGAAACCCTGGGCGTAGTCGGCGAATCGGGATCGGGAAAGAGCACGCTGGGGCGGCTGATTTTGCGGTTGATCGAACCCACCGCGGGCGTTGTTCGCTTCGATGGAGTGGATGTGCCCTCCGCCGGCTCGCGCCAGATGCGGCGGTTGCGCCGCGACATGCAAATCATTTTTCAGGACCCTTTTGGCTCGCTCGATCCGCGCATGAGCGTGGAGGACATCGTGGTTGAGCCGCTGATTGTGCATGAACGGAAGTCCCGGGCGGCACGGCGGCAACAGGCGGCGGAACTCTTACGGGCTGTCGGGTTGGATGAATCCGCGCTGGCGCGTTATCCCCACGAATTCAGCGGTGGGCAACGCCAGCGCGTGGGTATTGCGCGCGCGCTGGCGCTGCGGCCGCGCTTCATTGTCGCCGACGAGCCGGTATCGGCGCTCGATGTCAGCGTGGGCGCCCAGATCGTCAATCTGCTGGCGCAATTGCAGCGCGACTTTCAGTTGACCTACCTGTTCATCTCGCATTCCATGCCGGTGGTTCGCTATCTGGCTACCCGCATTGCCGTCATGTATCGCGGCAAGTTGGTGGAGACCGGAGATACCGAACAAATCGTCAGTCATCCGCAACATCCGTACACCCGGCAACTGCTGGCGGCAACGCCAGACATCAGGAATCAGTGAAGCGGGCAACCTTTATTGATTGCCTGTTGCTTTTTCCCGAATCAATATCGGCATCCGCGGAAACGCGAAGGTGCCCCCGGCGTCGTCGATGACGCTCACCTGGCAGGTGTACCAGCCGGGGCGCAAATCCGAAGCGGGAACCTCAATTTGGAAGGTGGCGGCCTTACGCTGGGGAGCGTTCAATTCCGTCGTCTCTGTCAGCGGAGTTTCATAGGCCTTTACCTTGCCGCGGAAGAATTGAATGCTGGTCAAAAGACGGAAGCCCGGATTTCTCGCGGGGTCATACACCTCGTAGTAGATATATAGCGGCTGGCCGCTGTTGAAGACATGCGCCACGTTGGGCACAAACGGCAGTGGATTGGGCGCCTTGATCTTGTTCTCCCGCTGACTCGCCAATACTACCGAACTCATCTTCAGCGGGGCTTTTTTCAGGTCCGGCAGGGTAAAGTCGCCTTCAAAGGATCCGAGCTTGCCGGTCTGGTTTTCGCGCACCACGAATTTGAGATGGTATGTACCCGCGGGCAGCAGGAAACCGGTTTGATATTGGATATTCTTGCGCCGCACCTGCTGCGAGGTTTCGCTGGCGACCTTCACCGTTTCGCGCACCGTGCCGACGGGCAGCTTGGTCTGTTGATCGCGCACGACGGCCAGCACGTCGAGCGAGGCTTTGTCCTTGTCGGCTGCGGAGGTGAAGGGGATGACCGATCCCGGAACCACCAGCGAGGCGGCCAGGTAGAAACGGCCGTCGGCCATACGGAAATACGCACTGTCGAGATAAAGCGGCAGGTCGGTATCGGGCAGCTCCGATGCCATCTCGTCTTCCATTTGCTGCTCGCGGTCTTCGTGAGTGAAGTGTGTCCAGTCGCGGGGAGCGTAATACCCGGCACGATACTCCAGCTTGAGATCGCGGCGGTTGCTGCGCACGGTGATGTGCCGGTAACGGCCATCCATGGCGCGGTTGGTGCTGCGATAGCCGAGTACGTAATACGACTCGTTGTCTTTTTGCACGGTGGCGAAGGCTTTGCCAAAGTCGTTGTCGTCCAGGAAAGCTTTGCCGCCGGTGTCATGCGACAGGGTTACCAGGGTTTCCTGCGAGGCGAAATTCGAGTCCAGGTCGTTCTGCACGGCGGCGCCGGAATAGGTCGAGGTTCCGCGCAGACTGCCGGTCTGGGCGGTCCCGCCGGGAGGCAAGGCCTGCAAGCCGCGAATGTCCACCGCATACAGCGCCACATTGGAGCGCACCGCCACGTTGACGGCGGCGCGCAGCTCGGTTTGATTGTCGATGCCGGATTTGGTGAGACCGCCGCTGAAGTACAGTACCGACTTGCGTTGTTGCAGGCCGCCCAGGGCCTGGGCGAGCGAGGCGATGGCTTGCAGCCGCATATCGGTATTGAACAGGTTGTACTCGGTATCGTCGGCCGTGTACTCGGCGCCGGTATCGGGCTGGCCCTCGGCGTCGCCGGTAGCTCCCGCCGCAAAGCCCTCGCCTTCGGTGCCGCTCAGCTTCTTCAACGCGGCAGTCAGGGCGGCGCGGTCGGTGGTGAAATCCTGCGGCACCTGCAGGCTGGTGGAATAGGTGGCGATGGCGACCAGGTCGGCGGGGGTCATCTGCTTGTCGACGAAGTTCTGCGCGGAATCGATGGCGCGCTGGGCATCGTCGGGTTCCATCGACTCGAAATCGAAAAACAGGACCACCACGCGCCGGTCGCGCAAGTCGTCGGCCGCCGGCTTGGCATTGGAGGTCAGCAGGTTGATCGTGATGGGAGCGGTGGTGCTCTGCTGATCGGGGCCTTTGGCGTATACCTCGGTGTTTTCGATGTCGAAAGAGGAGATGTGCTGGGCTTTGCCATCCTCCAAGACGGTGAAATCATCCGCCTTCAGATCGCGGACCAGATCGCCCTTTTTGTCGCGAGCAACCACGTTGACCAGGACCAGGTCGCTCTGCGTCTTGATGGTATACAACCTCTGCGGCACGCGGGCGGCGGCGGTTTGTTGCGCGAAGGACTTTTCACCACAGAGGACACAGAGGATACAGAGGAACATCGCCCAGAACTTTTTGCCGCGGATCGACGCGGATGAACGCGGAGCAAACGCGAGAGCGGTAGTCATGGATTTAGTCTCAAAATATTCATTCAGCTGCTAGAAGCGAAATCTTCCCTGCACCGTCAACTGCCGCATGGCGCCCACCGCCGTGACCTGACCGAAGGTATGTGAGCTGACATTGGTGTCGATGGTCGTATAGTGCGGCGTGTTGAATATGTTGTTGGCCGACAGACGGATTTCGAAACCCATCATGTCGCGCATGGGAATGTTCTTGTTCAACGACATATCAAAATCGATCTGGCCGGGGCCAATGATGATATTGCGTCCGGAGTTGCCGAACTGGCCCAGCGGCGGCACGGAGAAAGCCGCGGTATTGAACCATTCCGCAATGCCCGGGTTGGGCAATGCAATGGGCTGGCCGTTGTAATCGGCCCGCAGCGTGCCGTTGGTTCCGCGATTGACGTCGGCGACGTTGCCCACAACCTGCGCCGACCAGGGCATTCCCGACTGGATGGTGACGTCTCCGCTCCAGTTCCAGTCGCCGAGAATATGCGCGATGATGCCTCCGCTATCCAGCCAGCGCTTGCCGGTGCCGAGAGGAAATTCGTAAACATAATCGCCGGTCAGGCGTTGCCGCACGTCGAAGCTGGAGAGCCCGCGCTCGGCTGCCAGATCGAGATCGTTCTGCGCGACCACGGTGGCGCCGCCGCCGATCGAGGAAGCGTTATCGATCGACTTGGCGAAGGTGTAGGTCCCTCCGACGGAAAGACCCCTGGCCATGCGCTTGCGCAGCCGCAAGCTGCCGGCGTGCAGGATCGAGAAGCCCTGCGAGGTCTCCCACAGGAAGGCCTGCGCATTGGGAATCAGCAGTCCCTCCGGCCCGCGATTGGGCGCGCGCACCATATCCAGGCCCGAGCCTTTACTGCCGGTATATCCCACGTTGAGCAGCAGCGTCGGCGAAAGCTCGTACTGCACGTTCAGGTTCCACATCTGCACGTAGCCGAGGCGGTAATTGGGATCGATGCCATAGTTGTTCGTAATGGTGCCTGGCGCCGGTGCGGGAAAGCCGTTTTGCAGCATCAGTTGCGCGGAAGGAACGCAAGAGCTGTTCGGGTTAATCGCCGTGCAGGCATTGGTGGTCTGCGTAAACGAGAAGGGCGGTTGAAACGCCAGTTGCCGCACGATGCTCTTGTACTGGCCGAGGTTGTAGTTGATGCCATAGCCTGCGCGCACCACCGTTTTCTTCACCGGCTTCCACGCGATTCCGATTCGGGGGGCGTAATTGTGCCGGTCGGGTTTAACCAGTCCCGGCAGAGAAAAATACGGCCCCACTTGTCCGGGCAGCACCGGAGTTACCGAGGCAAAGTTTGTCGTCGGGTCGAGATTGGCGATGCGGTCATGAGCCTCGCTATAAGGGCTGACATATTCATAGCGCAGCCCCAGTTCCATGCTGACGTTGGAGCGCAGCCTCCAGGAGTCCTGGCCGAACAGGTCGTAGCCGTTGGCGCGGAAGCTGTATGCGTACGGTCCGTATTGCAAAGCGGTTTGCTGCGGCATGCCCAGCAGGAAGTCGGCGAAATCGTAGCCGGTCGCGAAACCGGTGAAGGTAAACGAGCCGTTGGGATCGCTGTTCTGGCGCAAGCCGGTCAGCAAGCGGCGGGCATCGCCGCCCAGGCGATACGTATGCTTGCCGCGCCGCAGGATGAGGGTGTCGGCGCCCTGGAAGACCTGATCGCGGCGGTTCTGCGGGACCACGTCGCTGATGCCGGTATAGTCGGCAAAGGAAAGCCCGGGAGCGCCCCAGTTCGCGGGATTGGTGGAAATGCCGTTGATCCCCGCCAGCCCGGCCACGTTCTCGACTCCGGCGAAGTGGTTCTGCGTGCCCGTCTGTTGTTGATTGAAGGTGAACGTCATCTGGTTCGTCCATCTCCCCCGGCTGGCGCTATAACCCAGTTGTGCCCGCTCGCCGTGCGAGTCCGTCTTTCCGCCCAGGGCAGGAAATGGCTTCGGCAGGTCGCTGGCGCTGCCGGTGAAATTGAGGGCAAAGTTGATATTGTTGCGCGAACGAAAGCCCATGCCGCGGCGGCCGTTTTGCGGCGAACCGAAATTGTGAATCAGACGAATGCCAAGGTTTTCGGTGTTGCTGCCCTCGGCGTTGGTGAAGCGGAAATTCTGTTGGCTTGCCGGCTGGTTGGGCAGAGGGATCAGGTTCAGCAATGCCGCCGACACCGGATTGATGTGCGAGAGGGTGTCGTTCGGGAATGGTTGAAAGTTGTTGCTGGGATCGAGGACCACTACCGGCTGGCCGTTTTCCTGCCTGGTGCCGGCGAAATCACCGTCGCGCTCCTCCTGGGTAGGCACGTGCGAGAACGCGTCGTAGAGCGTATTGGAGCGGGTGACGTTGAAATTGACGAAGAAAAATGTTTTCGTCCCACCCTCGTACACATGGGGGATATTCAGCGGCCCGCCGATTGTGCCTCCGAGCTTATTCGAGGCGTAGCCAGGCTGCGAGCTGGGTATTCCGCTCAGGGAATATGGGGAAGCGTTGAAATCGGAGTTGCCGCCGGTATAGACGAATGACCCGTGGACCTTATTGACGTTGAAACGTCCAATGCCGCCAACCCGTCCTCCTCCGCCAGGGCCTCCCATAAGTCCTCCCAGTCCTCCCATCCCGCCCAGAACCTGGCCCAAGCCCTCGGCAGGCAGTTGTCCGTTGGCGCGCATTTCCAGCACGCGGTCCCGCAGGTCGTCCAGGTTTCGGGTGAAGTCAGTCGAACTTGCGGTGGGCCCGGTAATCGCCAGAGACTCGTTGGCTGCGTCCGCGCTGGTTGCCAGCGAAGGCATGCCGGGAAGCGGAGTGTCAGGGGTTGCGGCAGCACTGGCGGCCGACGAGAGCTCATCCGGCATCGCGTTGAGGCGTTGCCGCAAGTTAGCGGAATTAGGCATTCCCCGTGGTTGACCGGCGGCGCGCGCGCCACCCGCTGTGGCCGGAGCATGCGGAGTCGATGCCGGGGTCCGCGAAAGCAAGGTCAACCGCAATTCAACCGCCAGTGCGGGATGCGCGGCATCGACGGTGACTTCCTGGCTCGCTGTTGCGAAGCCTGACAATTCCGCGCTGATTTTCCAGTGCCCGTCGGCGGAGAGTTGTGCCCGGAAGCTGCCGTTCGCGTCCGTGGAGGTGATAACCTTATGTCCGGCCTCGTCGCTCAATACGATGGCAACACCCGGCAGGGGCACGCTGCCGGATTTCACTTTCCCGGTTATGACGCGTTGCGCTGGTTCCGCTTGCCCGAATGCCGCCAGGGTAAGGAAAAGCCAGATGGAGAAAAGCCGTTTGATGGCATTCGTTGATCGTTGGTCGCCCACGGTCGGCCGGGACAGGTTGGCCGTTGGCCGAACCACGTCACCTTCCGTGGCCCCTGATACATCCGAAGCCTTGAAAGCTCGAAACCTTGAAACCTTGAAGCCTTGAACAATTGAAACCGTCAGCTTCATTACGCGATTTCATCTCCTATGGACACACTTTACCCTCTGCCCGAATGTCCAATACTAACCCGCGTTCGGCCAGGATGTTGCGCAGCGCTGTCGACAGGAGAAGTTTATGAGCAACTCGTGCAGGACTGCACTTTGGAGCAATGTGCCGGATCCGAGATCTTCGGCAAATGCCATCTCGCATTGCTTCCGTCCTGCCTTACACCTCTAGTAGATACGACGGGCAGGCAGCAAGTATCAACGGGAAACGAGAATCATTGAACGAGTGTCTCCAGCCAAATACCAACTACCAAAGGCCAACGACTTAAATATGTAATTCCATATATTTCGATTGGCGAATCTCCGCAATTCGGTACATTTTATTGCTGGTATTTCTCTTAACATGATGAAAATAAAGTCAATAACGGTGTCGGCAAGCGAGTTGCAGCAGGATTGACCATTATGTGTGTGTCGTCAGGTTCAAGAAAGCATTGATTCGCCGAATTCCGGTGATAAGTTTTTGATTTTCAGGGACGTGGACAGTCGGGTTCAACCGCGAAGGACTGCGCCCTGCGGGACAAGGCTTGGAGAGATTTGGATAAACAGGGAACCAGCGGAGTTTGAGCCAGATGAACAGCTGGTTCTGCTTGAGTTGATTTCCTCGATGTCCGTAGCAAGTTACTGAAAACCCGTTATGGGAGGAGAAGTTATATGAGGAGCGAAAGCACAACCGGACGCATGATCCGAGGCCTCATTCTGATTGCCGTTGTGACGGTACTGGTGCTGTCAGGGACCGTATTCGCGCAACTTGAGAAGGCGACACTTTCCGGCACCGTGTCCGATGCGAGCGGCGCGGCAGTGCCTAAGGCTGCGGTAAGCGCCACATCGACGGCCACCGGCGCGGTCCGTAAGGCTACTACCGACTCTTCGGGCCGGTACTCGATACCAAGTTTGGCCCCCGGCGAATACGCAGTTAAGGTT
>CAZUCM010000115.1:0-8701 GCA_964619235.1 uncultured Terriglobales bacterium | reverse complement strand
CCAGCCGATGCTCGGCATCCGTGCCTCCCAGCCACACTTTCCCCGCTCCTGAAACCGCGACGTTACGAATGGTGATATCGCGAAAGGCCGGCAGGCGTCCCGAGGCGGCACTCACGTGCGCGGAATAACTACTGTCCATGACAACCGGCTCAGCCGTGTTCCGGATACAAACATCGTCATACACCACATCGTGAACCAGACCGCCACGCGTGGGATTGGACTTGATGCGCAGTCCATCGTCGGCGCCATCGATGGAAAGATCGGAGACGCGGATCGCGCTGACGCCACCTTCCGTCGGGCTGCCAATGGACATGCCGTGGCCGGAGTAAAAATGATTGTGGACGATACTCATATTCGTAGTGGGAGCGCCGGCATCGCCCTTGATGGCCACATGGTCGTCCCCGGTATGAATGAAGCAATGCGTAATCGTCACATTGGTAGAGCGGCCGGGGTCGATGCCATCGGTGTTGCGCGCCCGCTCGGGCGTGAAAATCTTTACTCCCCAGGCCGTGAATCCATTTCCGTGGTCGTAGCCGACGTGGAAGTTGGGGGAATTTCTCAACGTAATGCGATAGAGCACGAAGTTATCGCAGTGGTCGAGAGAAATCAGGCGGGGAACATTCTGACTGCCGCCTTCCCGTGCCTGGTCGGCAAGATTCCACCAGCTCAGGCTGCGGCCCAGCATGGTTTCGCCGCCGCGGCCATCGATCACCCCGTCTCCCATGATCCCGGAATCGGAAGCACCCTGCCCGGAAATGAAAGCCTGGCAACGATGGCCCTTCGGGGTGATGGTGCCGCAAACCCCGGGACTATCGGGATAGTCGTAGTCGCGTGGGTTGCGCGAGGCAAACAGGTATGCGCCGCCATCCAGCACCAGCGTAACGCCACGCCGCAACTGCAGCGGACCGGAGAGAAACGCGTCCTCGCGCCGCGCCGAACGCCGCAGCACCACCGCCTGGCCCGCGGGACAGTGATCCATCGCTGCCTGGATGCGCGCGGTATCCATTTTGTCTTCATTTTCCGCAGTGATAGACAGGCCCGCGCGCCCGATCTTCGCTTCCAGCGTGACACACGCCGGCGGAATGACCGGCTCGGTCACCTTCCGCGTGTCCTGGCCATATGCGAATGCGGGCATAAGAAGCGCGAGTGCGAGAATTTTCATATTCATTTGTGATGCCGTCTCCCGGCATTAGCACCCGGTAGCAGGGGATTCTGCCCCTGACCACCAGCTGCCGGCTGCTACTTCGGTTCAATCGCAATCACCCATAGGTCCGTTTTTCCCAGGTTATGGCCTACGTGCGTGGCGCCGCGCCGCCAGACAACCTCATCGGTGTTCAGGCTGGAGTTTTCCTTTCGGCCGTTCGGCAGAATATGCTCCAGCACCGCTCCCGACAGGCACACCACTACGCGGTCGTGATGGGTGTGTTGCGGCTCAGTGGCTCCGGCTGCAATCCTGATGTCGTACACCCGCCCATACCGGTTTTCGAAGAGAACTTTGTAATTCGGCGCCAGCCCGGCGGCGCCCCAGCTTTCCCCGTTGCCCTTCCCCAGATACTCGACGCGCACAACCCGCAACGCGGAAGAGCCGGTGTTCTGCACGCTTCCCGCCTGCGGCGGCTCAAAGACGGTGTCGCCGCGGTGAACGCTACCGGGCACGGCCCTCCCTCGCGCCGGAGCTACCGCCAAAGAGCTGCTATCCAGGTACACCAGCACGCTGGGGCGATCCACCGGCAACACCAGGATTTCGCCCGGGCTCAGCGTCTGCTCTACGACCCATACCTTATCGTTGTGAATCATTTCGGTCGTCCTCGTGCCCAGCACGGAAAATATCAGGAAAGCCAGCTTGAGTCCCAGATGCGAATGCATGCAACCTCCGTCGAACGCGGCTAGTGTAACGGATTTGCTCAACTCATGGACAAAAGAAAATAGCGGCGCGGCAGGGGAACACTGCGCTCTAGACGGGCAGTCAGTCCAATGTAACCGTTCTTTGTGGTTTAGAGGGTCTTAAGCCGCAGGAGAATTGTCATCCCGCCGCCCCGGCTACCGAGGCCCGAGATCCGCCTTATTCGCCGACAAGGGCGGCAAGGGCATGGACGGTGCAAACTGCTTATCCATGTTCTGTATGTGGTTGGTCAGCCAGCCTTCCATGTAGGCCATGATTTCGACCGTGAGCTCCGCGGTGCCTGCCTGGTAGCGGCGCCGGAAATCCTCCGCCTCCCTGGCAAAGTCCGCATGCTCGCGTTCATGAAGGTCAAGGCCGGCAAAGGCAATGGAACGCATGTAGGCGCCCTCCGCGGCAAAATGCGACTGGGCATAGGAGACCAACTCGTCGATCATGCCCGCCACCAGCAGCCGGCCCCGGCCACATAACATGGACTCGTGCAGGTGGTTGACCAGAGAAAAAATGTACTTGTGGTGCTGATCGAGTTCGGGAATATTTACGCTGCAGGCCTCACTCCATTCAAATAGCGCCATATTGCCTCAATCCTTGTGCGTCGGGACTCAAGTCCCTCCGTCCTTTTGTCGTCCTAAATAATGACGCGCCGTTAGACCTCTGACGCCGGCCACAGCTGTCCGAAACGAAAGCGCCAACCCATGACGCGCCGGACCGGGCGCTGCCGCTTCATTCCCTAGGCGTGGGCCACGTCGGACCCGTCTCCCGTCTCCAGCACCGCGACCGTGTATTTGTGTCCCTGGTGTTCGAATACGGTGGTTACCACGGGACGGGCGCCGGCCATTGCCAGCACTGGATCGGGCGCCTCCGCCACGCTGGGCAGCGAGATGCGGGAGGGCGACGGCACCAGCCGTTTTATGCTTCCGGCGGTGATATTCGCCAACTCGCCGGCACAGTCACGCACCTGGTCATCGGTCACCTCCGCCGGCGTCATTCCCAGAAATGCGGCCGCCGCCATACGGGCAAGCTCCACCGGCAAGTGAAGACGAATACTTCCCACCCACCGGCCATCAATGTGGACACAGGCGAGAATGCCTTCGGTGACATCCGGCGCCGGTGTATCCACCTGCGTTAGCTCCAGATTCAGCATGGGACCCCACAGCTCCTGGGTCACGCGAACGATATCGGTGATGCTCAGCATTAGATTCATGGTCTTACCTTGTAGTACGCGGTATTTTGAAACGTTACGCGTTCAAAGTTGGAATCGAGATTCAACGTAGTCTCGGCACATCCCAGGAACAAAATGCCATCGGGCTGCAGCACCGACCGCACGCGAGCCAGAATCTGGCGGCGCACTTCCACGTCGAAGTAAATCATGACGTTGCGCAGAAAAATAACGTCCATCTTCGGCAGCTCGGGCCACGACTGGGACAGGTTAAAGGCGCGGAATTCCACCTGATTGCGGATCTCAGGCAGCAATTCAAAGTCGAGATTGGCGCGCCGGAAATACTTGGGCAACAGGACCACCGGCAGTCCTCTGTTGATTTCCAGCTGGGAAAACCGTCCGCTACGGGCCCGGTCCAGAACTTTGCCGTTAATGTCGGTGGCCAGGATTTTCACCGTCCAGTTGGCCAGGGAAAAGTGCTCACGCAACAGCAGCGCCAGGCTGTATGGTTCTTGTCCGGTAGAACATGCGGCGCTCCATAGCCGAAGCGTCCTCACCCCGGAGCGCGCCGGCAGAAGCTCCGGCAGCGCCTGCAGCCGCAATGCCTCAAAGGGACCAAAATCCCGGAAGAACCAGGTCTCGTTATTGGTCATGGCATCGAGCACTTTGCAGGGCAAATCGGAGTCGGACCGGCGCCGGCGCAGATTTCCCAGCAAGTCATCGATGGAAGCGAATCCTTCATTCTGGACCAGGGGCGCCAACCGGATGGCGGCCAGATACTCTTTGTCTTCGTCCAGAATAATGGCCGACTTCTCCAGCAGGAAGCTGCGAAGATAGTCGAAATCCGCGCGTGCAATGGTCATGAGCTGGTGGCTCCTGAGCTTCCCGGGCTTGCTAGTGCAATCCCAACATCTGTAACTTATCCAAGACCACTTCGCGCGTGAACGGCTTCATGATGTACTCATTGGCGCCGTGAGCCAGGGCCTTCTCGATTTGCGAGACCTCGGTTTCGGTGGTGATCATCATGACCTGCATGGAATTGAAGGCGGAATCGGCCCGGATGTTTTTCAAGAGTTCGTAGCCATCCATTTCAGGCATATTCCAGTCCAGCATGGCGACATCGGCGCGGGCTCCCGCGCGTAGCGCCATCAGCGCTTCCACTCCGTCCTTGGCCTCCAGCACCTCAATACCCGCGCCTTTCAAGACCATTCTCAAGTAGGCGCGCATGCCGGCTGAGTCATCAACGATAAGTGCTTTCACTCGTAGCCTCCCTTTGGCTGCATCCGGCAATTCTCCGCCGGATGGATTGAAACAAAGAACTTCCTCACATAGACGCGGTAGCGCCCGCCCGGCCGGAAAAACCAGCCTGCGCCGCCAGCGCATCCACGTCCACTATGTCGGTTACACACTGCTGGATAATGGCCGAACCGGATCTTCCGTTCCCGCTTCCCGGCTGCTCCTGCACCGCGGCTTGCTCGACGATGTCGATGATCCGCTTTACGATCAGCCCCACATTCTGCCCCTCGCGGGAACAGACAATAACCGGCAGCATCGTCTCGGACGCCACCGGAGCCGAAACGCCCGGCTGGCTGGCGACTCGGATCAGCGGCATAATCCGGCCGCGATACTGCACGACTTCTGCGTCCCCGGAACGCTCCAGCTTCTGCGCGGAAATATTTTCGATGCGCGAAACCCGCGCCAGTGGAATCGCCATACGCGCATCCTTCCCGGCGGCAAAAACCAGCCAGGATTCTCCCGCCGCGGCAGCTTCTCCGTGCCGGCTTTCTTCGGCAATCGCCTCCGCGCGGCCGTCAACCGCCAGGTTGACCATTTGCGCAAGGTTCAAAACATCCAGAATCAGGGCAACCTGACCGTCTCCCAGGATGGTGGCTCCGGCATAGCAGCTAATATGCTTAAGCTGGCGGCCCAGCGGTTTCACTACAATTTCCTCAGTGTCGTTGACCTCTTCCACGATCAACCCGAACGAACGATCGTCAACTTGCAAAACGGCGATACTGACCGCTTGCCGCACCGCCGCCACAGCCCGGGGGACCAACTGCAGCACTTGGCCCAGGTCCACCAGAGGCAACAGGTTCCCGCGCAGGCGATAGACAGCGGCGCCATCGATCACCTCGATGGCCGTATCCACTTGCTCCGGCTCCACGCGTACCAGTTCCAGCAGACTGACTTGAGGAATCGCAAATCGCTGGCGCCCGCAACGAACGATCAAGGCGGGAATGATCGCCAGCGTAAGGGGAATCTTGAGCCGTATGGTAGTACCCTGCCCGGCAACCGAGTGGATCTCCACCATGCCGCCGAGCGCTTCAATGCTCGATTTGACCTGGGCCATGCTGCCCGGGCGCTTCGTGCCTCCCGCCGGCGCCATGAATACCAGTTGAACCGCCTCGCGGTCCGTCATCCGGGCAGCCTGCTCGGGAGTGATTGCCCGGCGCTCCAAAGCCGCCTGTTTCAAAGCGGCTGCGTCGATACCGGCGCCGTCGTCGCAGACATCGATATTGACCTGCCCGCCTTCGTGAGAGGCGCGCAACGTCAGACGGCCGGCCGCATTCTTGCCCGCCCGGCTGCGGGCCGCGGGATCTTCGATACCGTGAGCCACCGCATTCCTCACGATTTGCAGCAGCGGCTCATGGATCGCTTCGATCACGGTCTTGTCCAGCTCCGTGTCGGCGCCTTCCATCTCCAGCGAGACTTCTTTGCCATGATGCATGGCCAGGTCGCGTGCCAGCCGTGGCAACTTGTTCCAGACGTTTTCCACCGGCTGCATGCGGGTTTTCATGATGCCCTCTTGCAGCTCGGTCGTAATCAGATTCAGCCGTTGCGCCGTGCTCAGCAGCGCCGCGTCTTTCGCCGTAACCGTCGATTGCAGAATCTGGTTGCGCGCCAGCACCAGCTCCCCAACCAGATCCATCACCTTGTCGAGCACCCGAACGTCGACACGGATGGTATTGCCCTCCACTTTTTCGTGAGCTCCGCTTTCCGCAATGGAGTTTTCCGCGGGTTTTTCGACCGCATCCTTGTGCAAGGACGCTTGTGCTTCCGCTGTAACGCCGCTCTCTTGCTTGGGGTCCCCGGCAAGCGTGATGCCGGCCGGCTGCGGTGGGAGATCGGCCGCCGTTGCAGAAGTCTCGGACGCACCATAGGGAAGCGCGCCGCCGGCGTGGACGCCGGAGCTGCCGGCCTCCGCTTTCATCGCCGGAGGTGGTTCGATTGCCTGAGTGCGCTTGGGTTCCTCCGCCACCGGAGCGCCGGCAGCAACGGAGTGCGCCACACAGGCTTCAGCGACGGCTTCCACCGGAGCGTTCAAGATGGCATTGATGGCGAGCACAACCGGGGAATAGTCGCCCTCTCCTTCGCTTCCGGTGGCTTCGATCTTCTTGAGCATGTCGCGCAAGGCATCGAGCATCGCCAGCAAGACACTGGTAATGCGGGAATCGAGCCGCAGCTTACGGTCGCGCATACGGCTGAGCAGGCTTTCGCCCACGTGCGCCACCGCGCTGAGCCGGTTGAAGCCGAACACTCCGCCGGTGCCTTTGATCGTATGTGCGGTCCGGAAGATCCGTTTCAACAAATCCATCGAGTCGGGATTCTTTTCCAGCTCCACCAGGTCGCGGTCGAGCTGGTCGAGTCCCTCGTTGGCTTCGATCAGGAATTCCCGGATTGCGTCTTCTAAGTCGCCCATATCGTTATGCCCCTCAGGAGCACCTCAGGCGCCCGACCGCGGGCCCGCCGCAGGCCCCTGGTTTAAGTGCAGTAACCGGAGTTTTTCCAGAACCACATCTTTGCTGAACGGCTTCATGATGTATTCGTTCGCCCCGGAATCCATGGCATGGGCGACGGAAGACATATCTGTCTCGGTCGTCACCATCACCACCCGCATGTCGTCGAACTTATGGTCGGCGCGAACGATCTCAAGCACATCAAGTCCGTCCATGCCCGGCATCTTCCAGTCCAGAAGAGCCACATCCACGGGCCCGCCCGTTTGCAGGGCTTTCAGGGCATCCGTACCATCCACCGCTTCGGTAACCTCGATCCCTTCCGGCTCGAGGACCTTGCGGAGAAAATGCCGGATCAGATTTGAATCGTCTGCTATTAACGCTTTCATTCAGCACCTCGCTCCATTTGGCTTGCGGGTATCGCTTCCACTATCTCTCCCCGGCATCGGCTGGGCATATTCAACGTCTTGTGCCGCCTGCCGGCGATTGCGGTAATACGTAACGTTTTTGACCATCACGGTTTCAAAGCCGGGTCCCAGTTGGCTTACGGATTCGGGACCTCCCAGCAGTAAATATCCCTCCGGATGCAGCACCTCCCGCAGGTTGCGCAACACATGCCGGCGGGTTTCCTCGTCGAAATAAATCAGCAAATTTCGCAATAGCACAACGTCAAACAGCGGCAGTGGCGTCCAGGGCTTGGCCAGGTTCATCGGGCAGAACTCAACCAGATTCCGCAGGTCATCCTTGACCTGCCAGTCCATGCCATGCGCGGAAAAATATTTGGCTAAATAACGCACCGGCAGGCCGCGATTCACCTCCAGCTGCGTGTAACGTCCTTGCCTGGCGTACTCCAGCACCGTGGTCGATATGTCCGTGCCCTGAATGAAAACCGACCAGTCGCGCACCTCCGGAAAATGCTCTTTCAAGGTCATGGCCACGCTGTAGGCCTCCTGCCCGGTGGAACATGCGGCGCTCCAGATGGCAAGGCGGCGCGCAGGCGCACGCCGGGCTATCACCTCGGGAAGAATGTCGTTGCGCAGCACTTCGAAGGGCGTCAGATCCCGGAAAAACGAGGTTTCATTATTGGTCATGGCATCCAGAACTTTGCTGTGCAACCCATGGAATGCCTCCTCCCGCAAACGTTGCAGCAGGTGCTGCGCCGAGGGGAGGCCTTCCTGATTGGCCACCGGCGTGAGCCGCAGCTCGGCCATGGCCTCGTGTCCGCCCTCAATCACAATCGCCGAGTGTTCCCGGACGAAACGTTGCAGAAATTCGAATTCCGCTGTCCCAAGAGCCAAAACGATCCCCAATCCGCATGATTACCGGGCCGCGGCAAACGCCGGAGCCTCATGCACGAATGCTGTTCTTCTCAAAATTTCGCCTGCAATTTCCGCAAGCGGCAAAACCGCGTCCGCCAGCCCCGCCCGGCAAACCGCGCCGGGCATCCCCCACACCACCGAACTGTCTTCATCCTGCGCGACAATCTGCCCGCCGCCTTCCCGTATGCGTTCGCAACCCTGCAGGCCATCCTGGCCCATTCCGGTAAGAACCACCGCCAGCACCCCGGCGCCGTATGCGGCCGCCGCCGACCGGAACAACACATCCACCGAAGGCCGGCATGAGTTCTCGGGAGCTCCCTGCTGCAGATTGATCGTGGGAAGTTGGTTTTCCTCCCCCACCGTCATATGGAAATCCCCGGGCGCGATAACTACCTTGCCCGGGCAAATTTCATCACCCTCGCGGCCTTCCCCTACCGGCAGCACCGCATGCTGGGCCAGCCTTTGCGCCAGAAACCCGGTAAACAGCGGCGGCATATGCTGCACGATCAGAACCGGCACACGCAGCGTTCGCGGCAACTGCGGAATGATCTCAGCCAGCGCGTTGGGACCGCCGGTCGAACTGCCAATC
>CAZUCM010000114.1:0-8794 GCA_964619235.1 uncultured Terriglobales bacterium | reverse complement strand
CCCGACCCTCTGATTACAAATCAGATGCTCTACCAGCTGAGCTACGCCAGCACACCCCTCACACCGGTCCAAGACAAAAAGGCTACTTTAGCACGACCGGGTGCCGCGCACAAGGCAAACTTCCGCATTTACGGCCAACTGCCGTCGAACAGCCGAATCCCGTAGCAGCAAACACACCTTGGGATCGCCACCGTCAATCATTGTAGCGCACCTCGGGCCCGGATGCACGTTTCACGTTCCACGTTTCTGCTTTCACGTTTGCAACCGAAATCGCTGCCAGAATTTGACGGTGCGTGTAACATGACACTCCAGGGAGCCAGCTGGGACTTCCCCTCTCAAGTATGCGACGACGCACGATCCGGTTCGTAGTGGTGGTGGCGCTGGTGGTATTGGCGATCATCGCAGCTTTTCTGCTGCGAAAACGCGCCGCCCCGGAGCCTGCACGTCTTCTGCCTGAAGCCGAAGCTTACGTTTATTTCGACTTGAAGCCCTTGCGGGAACTCGGCGTCATCGGCAACAAACCGCTGGCGATTGACGATCCCGAATACCGGGAATTTGTGCGCGCCACCGGCATTGAATTCGAGCGCGACCTGGACGAGGCCGCCTTCGCCATCCATGCGCCGCCTCGCATGGATACTCCGCAGCCAACCGGGTCGCCGGCTGCAGTGGAATTCCGCCGCTATTCGGAAGTTTTTTGCGGCCATTTCGATTCTCAGCGCCTGGCAGCTTATTTTCATAAGCTGGCCCGCTCGGTGGATAGCTATCGCGCCGTGGACATATACGTCCTTCCCCTGGAAGGGCGCACCGTACGCATAGCGCTGCTCGGTGTAGGCATTGTAGCGGTATCGAATACGGACGGACCGCAGGCCATCCGATTCATGATCGACCGCTACAAGGAATTGGCTTTGCCTTTCGGCGGGCCGCCGTTGATCCGCACTTATTACCGGCGTATCCCCTTTGGCAGCCTTTTGTGGGCGATTTCCGGCGTCAGTAACGATGGCGCCAAGGCCACTCCATTGCCGCTGCCCGGCGGATTCGACCTGTTCTTCCCCGCCAACACGGTGCTGGTCGGTTCCGTGCGCTACACCACGGGCATACAACTTCGCGCCGAAGCGTTCACCGGCGGCCCGGATCAAGCCAAACAAGTGGCCGACGAAGCACAAGCTTTTCTCGGCATTTTTCATGGACTGGAGAACAACCTGAGCCCCAGCGGCACCGATCCTGACGCGAAGGCGTTCTTTGAATCCCTGCAGGTAAAGCAGTATAAAAACCGCGCCATCCTGACTGCCAGCATGCCATCCGGGTTTTTGAAGAAGGTCTTTTCTGAACCGCCTCCGCCCATCGTGGGCGCACCCACTCCCGAACCCACGCCAACACCAAAGGCACGGCCAAGGCGTAGAAAGCATTAAGGCTCACAGTTTACCGTTCACGGTTCAGCCGGAACCGTAGCCATGAACTGTGGATTCAACAGATTTCCCGGCTGCCGGCTTTGACTCGGGCTGGTCCAGCCAAAGCGCTTTATTGCGTGCCCGCCGCACTCTGGACGGCTTTGGCTGCAAACTTGAAACTGTAAACTGTAAACTGTATCTATGGACCGCGCTTTCATCCGTAATTTCGCCATTATCGCCCACATCGATCATGGCAAAACCACGCTCTCCGACCGTCTGTTGGAGCTAACCGGATCCTTGTCCGCCCGCGAGATGGCCGGCCAGGAGCAGGTTCTCGACGCTATGGATTTGGAGCGCGAGCGCGGCATCACCATCAAGTCACACGCCGTCCGCATGATGTACCGCGCGCACAATGGCCAGGATTATCAACTGAACCTGATCGACACCCCCGGCCACGTGGATTTCTCTTACGAAGTGGCCCGCTCCCTGCAGTCCTGCGAAGGCGCATTATTGGTAGTGGACGCAACCCAGGGAGTGGAGGCGCAGACTCTGGCCAACTCCTACCTGGCGATCAACCACGGGCTGGAAATCATCCCCGTGATTAACAAGATCGACCTGCCCAGTTCCGACGTCGAGCGCAGCCGCGAAATGATTGAAGGCGCCGTGGGACTTGACGCCACCGACGCGTTGCTGATCAGCGCCAAGACCGGAGAAGGCGTTCCCGACGTGCTGGAAGCCATCGTCCAGAAGATTCCTCCACCCAAGGGTTTGCCGGAATCGCCTCTCCAGGCGCTGATCTTCGACTCCTGGTTCGATCCCTATCGCGGCGTCATTGTGCTGGTGCGCGTTTTTGAAGGCTGCCTGCGCAAAGGACAGAAGGTCCGCTTATGGTCGGTCGATAAGGTATTCGAAGTGGAAGGTCTCGGGGTGATGACCCCCAAGCCGGTGGTGGTCGAAGAACTGGCCGCCGGCGAGGTCGGATTCCTTATCGCAAATATAAAAAACGTTGCCGACGCCAAGATCGGCGACACCGTCACCGAGGACGAGCACCCCTCGACCGAAGCGCTTCCCGGCTTCGAGGACATCAAACCCATGGTCTTTGCCGGCCTCTACCCGGTGGAATCCAACGAGCACACGGTGCTGCGCGAGGCCCTGGAAAAACTCCGGCTCAACGATTCCTCGTTCTTCTTCGAGCCGGAAAACTCCATCGCATTGGGATTCGGCTTCCGTTGCGGCTTCCTCGGCCTGCTGCACATGGACATTGTCCAGGAGCGGCTGGAGCGCGAGTACGACGTCGATCTGATCACCACGGCGCCCAGCGTGCGTTACAAGATCACCCGCACCGACGGCACATTGGAGGAGGTTGATAATCCTTCCAAATGGCCCTCCCAGGCTGAAATCCAGAAGATCGAAGAGCCGATCATCCTGGCCACCATCATCACCCGCGAAGAATACGTGGGCGCCATTCTCAAGCTGGTCGAGGAAAAACGCGGCCGGCAGAAGAACTTCGAGTACCTCACCGGCTCGCGCGTCGTGCTGACCTACGAATTGCCGCTGAATGAAGTGGTCATGGATTTCTATGACCGGCTGAAAAGCGTATCCCGGGGATATGCATCCCTGGACTACCATTTGGCCGGCTACCGCGAATCGACCATGATCAAGCTGGAGATTCTGGTCGCCGGCGACCCCGTGGACGCGCTTTCCGTCATCATGCACCGCGATTCCGCCTACGAGCGCGGCCGCGCACTGGTGAGCAAGATGCGCGAATTGATCCCGCGCCAGATGTTCGAGGTCCCCATCCAGGCCGCCATCGGCGCCAAAGTTATCGCCCGTGAAACCGTCGGCGCCATTCGCAAGAATGTGATCGCCAAGTGTTACGGCGGCGACATCACCCGCAAACGCAAACTGCTGGAAAAACAAAAAGAAGGCAAGAAACGCATGAAACGCATCGGCAAAGTCGACATTCCGCAAGATGCCTTCCTGGCCGTGCTGCGCGTGGGCGAAGACAGCAACTAAGGCAGTCGCCGGCTTTCGCTCGCCAGTCTTCGGCCGACAGCCGGAAGACCTCCCCCTCAATGGCAATCGACGTTCTCGACCTCGTAAGCATTTCCATCGCGCTATAGGAAGCAAGGCCGTGCCAATGGAATGCCTTCCCGGTCACGGCGCCTCTAACAAAGCATTGACAATGATTTGACCAGAGCGAGACAACCCCCGGCGCCCGCGCCGCTACTTTGGATAGGTGGATGAGCGTAGGGCTCGCGGGAGGAAACATGACACGATTTCTGATCTCTTTGGCCGGCTTGTTCGTGATCCTGGGGCCGAACAGTCTGATGGCGCAGAACAGTTACACCCAGTCCAACCTGGTGGCCAATGTGGCCGGGGTAGCTACCAACACCGATCCTCAACTCTCCAACCCCTGGGGCGTTGCATTCAAGCCCGGGGGACCATTCTGGATTGCGGACAACAATAGCGGGTTTGCGACCGTATATGACGCTGCGGGAAACAAGGACTCCCTGGTAGTGACCATTCCCGTCGCCACCTACAATTCCTGCAATGCCGGTTGCCCCAGTGGAATCGTAGCCAATTCCGGCAATGCCTTTGGGGGCGCTTCCTTCCTCTTCGATACCGAGGACGGCATTGTCGCAAGTTGGAGCTCCGGCGCCAATGCCAATACCGTCTTCGACAATTCCCTCTCGGGAGCGGTGTACAAGGGCTTGGCCATTGACACCAACTCCAGCGGGACGTTTCTGTTGGCGGCCAACCTTAACAGCGGAGGAATCGACGTATTGGACACCAATTTCAATATGACCGCCCTCCCTGGTTCCTTTACCGATCCCAGTCTGCCCGCGGGGCTCGTGCCCCATGGAATCCATGTCATCAACAACCAGGTGTATGTGGCCTATGCCCTGGCGGACAGCGCCCGGCAAAATGCCGTGCCCAGTGCGGGCACCGGCGTGATCGACATTTTCGACCTGAATGGAAACTTCGTTCGCACGCTGACTTCCGGCGGTACATTGAATGCGCCCTGGGGCGTGATGATGGCGCCGGCCACCTTCGGCGCGTTTGCGAACGACATTCTGGTGGGCAACTTCGGGGACGGAACCATCAATGCCTTTGACCCAACCAGCGGGTCTTTTCAGGGCCAGCTGACGGACAGCACCGGCGCCGTGATTGTGAATCCAGGGCTGTGGGACATGGTTGTGGGCCAGGGCGGAACGGGCGACCCCAACACCATGTATCTGACGGCCGGCGGCAGTGATCAGGCTCACGGCCTGTTTGCCGCACTTACCCCCACCGTGGCGGCCGGAAGCCCGGACTTCTCCCTGTCCGTTTCGCAGCCGACCCTGACGGTGCCGATTGGCGGTTCGGGCTCGGTCACGATTAGCGCGGCGGCGTTGAGCGGATTTAATGGCTCGGTTTCATTATCCTGTTCAGGCTTGCCCGCAACCCTGAGCTGTACTTTCTCGCCGGCAAGCATCGCCGCGGGCGCCACCTCGACGCTGACGGTCTCCGTGGCTTCCACTTACACCTCAGGCAAGATGCAGTTGGGAATGCTCCTGCCCTTCGCCTGGGGGTTGTTGGGCTTTGTTGCCGTTGGAAAGCGTAACCCGCTCTCCGGCCTGCGGCGGCACTGCCGGTGCATTCTGGGATTGCTGGTACTCTCTCTGGCGCTGATGTTAATGACGGCATGCGCTGGAGTGGCCGGCAGCACCACTCATGCAAGCACTTCATCCAGTGGCAGCACCACCACCATCATGGTGACCGGCACATCCGGCGGATTGAGCCATTCAATTCCGGTAAGTCTCACCATCATGTGAGAAGGACCTCTTTGGCCGTTGGTCGTTGGTCGGCACAGCTTCTTCCCTTTGACTCCGGAAGCTGCTGGCCAACGACCAGCGAGGAATGGCCCGGGAGGATCGCCACAAACTCCTGGTCGCCCGGGAAAGGCATCATCGCCGTCGATCCGGCGGTTTGCGCCGATCGCCGGGTGATGAGCGGCTGAGCGCAAACGAAAATCTCCTCGCCTCGGTTTTTTGCCCGCACCGGCATACCCGTTACAATGGACATTACCGTCGCAATTCAGTTGTCGCATTGCCGGCTAAAAGCTGATCGCTGACGGCTGATAGCTCTCATGGGTCTTCTAGGACATTTCTTTTCATACGGCTTGATCTTTCAGATCGCCGCGCTGGTGCACTTTGTGCGCCGCCGCCCCGACACGTTTTGGCTGTGGATCATCCTGTTCTTCGGCGGTCTGGGATCGCTGGTCTATCTGGTGGTGGAAGCGGCCCCGGATCTGGCGCTGCTGGGCGGCTCCTACCGGCCTCTGTACAACTCCAAGCGTATGCGGCAATTGGAGTGGCTGGTTCGGGAAAATCCCGCTCCCGATAATTACGAAGAGCTGGGAACGTTATACAGCCATGCGAAACGCTGGACGGAAGCGCGCGAATGCTTCAATCGCGCCATCGCCACCGGCATCAGTTCGATCGATGCATTTTACCGCCGCGGGCTGTGCGCGGCCGCGCTCTCGGATTATCCCGCCGCCGCTGCCGATTTTGAACATGTGGTGCTGGAACAGGCCAATTACGATTTTTACCGTGCCGCTACTTCGCTTGCAAAGTGTTACGCGCGTCTGGGGAATCTTGAAAAGGCCGGTGCTCTGTTCGAACAGGTAACCCGTTGTTCAACACTCACGGAAGCGCAACTTGAGTATGCCGAGTTCCTTTCCGCACAGGGACGGGAGCCGGAAGCTTTGCAGTGGGTGGAGCGAATTCTCGCCAAATCCGCAACTATGCCCCGTTTCCAGCGCCGCATCGAACGCCCCTTGTTCCGCCAGGCGGTCGCGCTACGGAAAACGCTTCTTTCTACTAAGACCGCCAGATCCGCGCCAGCAGGCCCCGCCGGCGCCTTTTGACATCACGTTCTGAGTGCCAAAACAGTAACCCGGTAACACGAAAATGTGTAAATCTCAAGTTTGGGATGGCCTCGTTTACAATTGGCCCAAATTCCCCGCAAATTCACCATGAGCCCTGCTTAACACGATGAAAACACGCACCTTAAAACATGCCACAAAAGTGTGGCAATCAGGCTAAGTGGCTCAATTTTCGGGCCTTTTCCGAAGCGGCGACTTATATTCCACAGAGATTTCCACAGGCAGCAAAGCGATTATTCTGTCAGCGTAAATCTGACCACCACCCGCGCCTCCACTTCCACCGGTTTGCCATTGAGCACGCAGGGACGATAGCGCCATTCGCGCACCGCCCGCACGGCTGCGGCGGCCAGCATGGGATGTCCGCTGATCACGCGCACATCCTCGACCGTCCCTTCCGGGCTGATGATCGCCTGCAACACCACTTCGCCATGTGTCCGCGTCTTTGCGGCCAGCACCGGGTATTCCGGTTCAACGCGGTATATGAGCTGACTTTCCATCAGATTGGACATGTCGGGCCGTTTGCCCGGCTCAATCTGTTGCGGTTGCGGCATAACCGGAGTGGGAGTCAGAAAGCCGGGTAGCGCCTGCGTTGAGCCCGGAGTTCCGACGCCAATAATCGATGGCATGGCGGTGCCTGGACCGACGGCGCCGTTCTCCGCCAGGTTGCCGCCGGGGTGAAGGCTCGCCGGGTGAATGATGTGGGCATGTTGCGTGTCGCGATAAACAATGGCCGAAGAATTCTGGGCGGCAGGAGCGCTGGCGCCCGGATCCGCGACGGTGAGCGGCATATAATCCGCCATCGACACCGTGAATGGCGGTTCGGCGACGCGCACCGGCGGCAATGTTCCCGTGTACATCAGCGACAGCGACAGGAGCATGCCGACAGCAATGGCCTGCGCGGAAAATGAAACGCATGCAGCCACGCAACGATGAGACTGCCGGCTTTGGCCGGATTCGAGCAGGGAGTCAGCGAACATAATGTTCTCCGTTCTCCCCATCTCGCACGCACCCGGCGATGGGGTGCCGGCGCGTGCGTAACTGCTGTCTCTAAAGACACCGCAGATGTGCTGCGGGTTCCAATGTTTGAGAGCTACCGCAGCCATAGACAAAGCGGGCTACTCGTTGCAAACACTTACGAACTCCGGCGGGAACGGCGATGCGGGGAGAATTGACCGCCGCCAAAGCAGCGGTCGAGATCCGTCAGGCGGCAAACTGGGAGCTGGAAACTGCGAACGTCTTACTTGCTTTCCGGCGTGTATTGTTCCGGCACTTTGCCGCCTTCGCCGAAGAAATACTGTTCCAGCTGCTCGGCGATAAAAGCCTGATGCTCCGGGCGCCAGGGCTGGAGCCGGTATTCGTTGAGCAGCATGCGCATGTGATTGCTCCACTGTGCCCAGGCTTCCTTGCTGACGTTTTCGTAGATGCGCTGGCCAAGTTCGTTATCAAAGGGGGCCTCGTCGAGTCCTTCCGCTTCGCGACCAAGCTTTACGCACTTCACCATATGGGGCATATCGTTCGCACTCCTTAAAAAATAAATTCTATCAGCCGGCGGGATTTCACCACAGATCGAACACCGCAACTTGCCGCTCTTCGCGTTCAATCCTTTTTCTTGCGCTGCGTTCGCTTGCGGGGAACGGGAGAGCGAGAAGCTGTCCCGGCCGGCCGTGGACCAGGTTCAGTCTTTAACGCAAATTGAATCTTCCTCTGCACGGGATCAATGCGGTCTACCAGGACGCGCACGCGATCCCCCAGGGAATACGTTCTGCGGCTTCGTTGTCCGATGATTTGCCGCGTGCCGTCGTGATAGGTGTACTGGTCGCCGGTCAGCGTGTCCATCGGCACCAGGCCCTCGATGAACATGTCCGTCAATTCCACGAAGAAACCGAACTTGGTGACGCTGGTGATAAGCCCGTCGAAATCCTGGCCCACATGGTCGGCCATGAATTTGGCTTTCTTCCACTCCAGCAGTTCGCGCTCGGCATCGGCGGCGCGGCGCTCGGCATCGCTGGATTCCACGGCAATGTCGTGCAATTCCGCAAGAGGAATCACTTCCATACAGCCCTCTCCCGTTCCCCGTCCACGGCCAGCCGGAACGGGTCCCCCGTCCCCCGCCGCTCGCTTATGGGTGAATCCGGCGGTTGCAGATCCGCGGCGGGTTTTGCCCGTACCCTCGGTTATCCCGGCGCGTTTGGACCAGGGGGAGGGCGTTTCCGATCCGGCCGGAGCACCGCGTCCGACCGGCACTTCGCCCGAGCCGGTATACTCCGCGTCTTCGGCCGACGCATGCAGCACCTGCTTCAAAATGCGATGGACGATCAGATCCGGATAGCGCCGGATCGGCGAGGTGAAATGCGTATACACCGGCGCGGCCAGCGCGAAGTGTCCGGTGTTTTCTTCCGAATACCGCGCCTGTTTGAGGGAACGCAACATCAGGTAACTCAAGATGCGTTCCTCGGCAGTGCCGGCGATTTTTTTC
>CAZUCM010000113.1:0-8822 GCA_964619235.1 uncultured Terriglobales bacterium | reverse complement strand
GGAGGCGCCGTGCTTTTCCGCCCAATACGCCCAAAATCCATCATTGGAGGCGACATCGAGAACCCGCTTGCCGGCAACTATTTCCGGCGTTAATCCCAGCAGAGCCGGGCGGTGGTTATGTTCCGCCTCGCCACCGGTGAAGGTTCCATCCGGCAGCTCGATATTCATATAGAACCAGGGGCGTTCGGGCATGGCCAGGGATGGCAAGCCAGGCGGGTTGGGCGCGGCACTCCCGCCGGTGGGCGCCTGCGCCGGACGGATTTTCTCAATCCATTGCTGCACGGTGGCACGCTGGGCCTGCCCCATCGCCGGACATCGCAGCGCTTGTTCCAGACACACCAGCGCTTCGTCCTGACGCTGGGAAGTTGCCAAAAGTACCCCAAGATTCGCGGCGGCTAAACCGTTCGCCGAATCCAGAGCCAGCGCCCGGCGAAACTCCTGTTCGGCGCGCACCGGTTCGCCGGCCGCCAAAAGCGCCGCAGCCCAGTCGCTTCGCCGCTCGCTGGTGTCCTGCTCGGCAACCGACCGCTCCAGCCACTGCGCGGCTTCGGCATAACTTCCGGCATGATAGAGTTCCACGCCCTTCTGATGAGTCTGGGATACGATCATCTCTTAACCTCCCGCTACTAACGCTTAAACTCCACCGCTTCCCGCATCAATTCCAGCGCATGCAGGATGGGCGGCACGCTTTCAAACCCATAGGAGATCCGCAATTGCCGGCGGCCAAGCTTCGCCAGATCGCCCTGCGGGTGCACGCAGTAGTTGCCGGGAATATAGATCACCCGTGGACGCCGCTCGCCGGGCGGGCCGTCCACCGCCAGGTCGCCGGTGGTGCGCGTCAGGAATTTGAAAAAAGGCGAGTCCGGGCAGGTTTCGGTGTCGCGCAAGGTCAGGTAATAATAAAATCCCGCGTTTCCGCCGCGCAGCTCTTCCAGGTGCGGCCCGATCGTACGGCCAATGCCATCCTTCACCGCCACCGCTTTTTCGCGGTACCCGGCATTCACCGACCGTATCTGTTCGGCAATGCAGTTATCCAACACATAGCTGGCCATCTCCTGCACGAACACGGGTGCGCTGAAGCCGGCATCGGCGGTCTTTTCCACCATGGCATTCATGAACGGGCCGTGCGGTCCCAGCAGGTAGCCGATGCGCAGCGCCGGCGCCACCACCTTGGAAAGCGTGCCGATTTCGTATGCAATGCCCAGATCGTCCTCAGGAAGCACGGAAACGAACGGCTCCGCCTGCGGATCATGCAGCAATAGCTCATAGGCAAGGTCGTAGAAGATGGGGATCAGCCGCTGTTGCCGCAGCGACCAGGAGGCCGCCACCTCGTACAGCTGCTTGCGGCGCTGGTTCGACAAAACCGTGCCCGAAGGATTGTTCACGGTGACCACATAAAAGCACGAGATGCGATCGGCGCCGGCGCCCAAAGCCCGCAGCTTTCGCCCGAGAACCACCAGATCGATTCCCTCCTCGTCTTCGGGAACCGCCAGTATCTCGAAGCCCTTCCGCTCGAGCGCGTCGGCATAGATGTAATACATGGGGTCCGAGGTGACGATAATGCCCGGCGGCAACACCTGCGCCATGGCATCGAGGATACTGGTGGCGCCACAAGCCCCTACGGCCAGCCGCAGTCGTGCGACCGTCGCCTCGTCCAATTGCCCGATCTTCATGCGCACCAGAAATCTGCGCAGGGAATCGAGCAGATTCACCGAGCCCGCCGGGCTGCCGTAATTGAAGGCCTGGCGGTATTTATTGACGTCGCCCGCCACCGCCTGCATGGCTTCGGTCAAATCCGGCACGGGGATGGTCAGTTCGTTCACATATCCCACGCCG
Source organism: uncultured Terriglobales bacterium (assembly GCA_964619235.1). Classification (GTDB taxonomy): domain Bacteria; phylum Acidobacteriota; class Terriglobia; order Terriglobales; family Acidobacteriaceae; genus CAZUCM01. The sequence goes on along the minus strand of CAZUCM010000113.1, from coordinate 6,986 downwards.
AGATTGATGTCCACGCCATCCCGAAAATCGTGGGCAAACTCCGCCAGCAACCTGCTTACCGGCGAAGGCTCCCGCGATGCATTGCCATAGTTGGAAAGACGGATTTGCATCGTATTCGATATTACTACCGCTACTCGCAAGGAACGCCCAAAGCATCCCCGGATTATTCATAAAAGCGGCTACGCTTCCACTCCCGGTGCACCGGTCAATACGAATTCATAAATTCTTGGCCGCTTCCCGCAAGCAAAACCTTAAGGCTTTCCGGCAAAATTTGACAAGATTTAAAGCATTCTAAGAAAGATTTAATGATCGTTTCCCGATAACCGGATTAGAGTTATTCGCAGCTTTTGCAGTACTTTCATAGGAAAGTTCAGGAGATTCCGCGATGGCGGAGAAAATGCGCGTTCTTATCGTCCATTCCGACCAGCAAACACTGATGGGCCTCGAACAGGCGCTGGAGGATTGCGGCCTCAGCGCTACCACCACCTGGGACGCCGGCGAAGCGGCCCATTTGCTCCGCGCCCGGCGCTTTGATCTGGTTGTGGTCGGCGATCGCCCGCCGGCTGTCAGTGCTTCAGAGCTTTTGGCGGTTGCCCGATCCAGCAACGGGAATGCCCGCTGTGTGGTTTTGAAAGCGGACAAGTACTTCGTCCCGGCCTGCCGGGCCCTGGTGGAAAATCGCCTGAAGCGAGCCTCTTAGTCTCTCCCCAGTGCTATATCGAAAGGGGAGCCCTGCGGCGTAGCCGTGCGGCTCCCCTTATTTTTTTGGCGGCCCACCCGGGATTCCGCGTTGCGACTTGCAATTTTAGATAGTCCAGGAAAATCAAAGGGGCGGCCGAAGCCGCCCCGTCGTTATCCTTTCAATGTTCGACGTTGGCCGTTAGTCCCCGGTCACCGTCATCGGAACCAAGGTGGTCTGGACGCCGCTGGAGCCCGAGCCGCTCACGGGCGTATAGGTTTCGGTAACCGTCAGCGTGTAGCCGGTTCCAGCCGCCAGTGTTGAAGAAGATGTTGTGGAAACCTTGCCTCCGCAACCCACCGAGATCAGGGCCAGGCACAGGATTCCCAGCAGCAGCGCCAGCCAGCTTCGCCGCCGGCCAATCAGAACTACAGCCGCCACGCCCAGTGGCAGCGTCTGCCAGGGGAATGCCGGCGGGTGATTGGCTCCTTTGGGCAACGGCTGCGATACACCGGGCGCCGAGGGAACCGTTACCGTCACCGTCGCATTGGCCGCGATCGACGAGGACAACGCCACCGAGGTGGGCGAAACCACGCAAGTCGCCGGAGTAGGAACCGAGCAGGTTAAGGCCACCGTCTGGGCAAAACCATTCTTAGGCGTCAAGCTCAGCTGGACGCTGGCGGACTGCCCCTGGGCCACGCTCAAGCCCGCCGAGGGAGCAGCCACGTCAAAGCCGGGCGGGGCGGTCCCCGTACTCCCCGAGGTACTTCCTGTTGTCGAGCCGGTCCCGTTCCCTCCAGCCAGGGCAGTGCCCACGCCGGAGAGCGAAATCGAAGGCGATGTGCCGCCGGTCATGCTTAACGTCAAGGTGCCGCTTTCCGGACCGGGAACCGAGGGTGTGTAGGTCACCGTAAGGGTGCAGGTCGCGCCGGCCGCAAAATTGGGCAGGCAATTATTGGTCACCTGAAAGTCGCCGACGGTCGCCGGAATATTGGTAATGATCAGGGGAGCATTGCCGGAATTCGTCAGGGTAATCATCTGCGCGGGGCTCACAGTGAACACGGTCTGCGCGGCAAAGCTCAATTTAAGCGGCGACACGGTCGTCGAAGGCAAACTCTCTCCGGGAATTACGGCCAGGAAAGCGTCGCCTTTGCCGCCGTAGGTCCCCCCAGTCGGCAACGGGAGATAGACGGGGAAATCCGGGGAGGTGGTGTTTCCAGCCACATACACGTCATCGGAAGAGTCCGCGTTCTGGTGGATCGCAATGGCGAAACCACTGTCCGATTGGCTGCCGCCCAGGTACGAGGAAAAGGCGATCGCCGTCCCCGTGGAAGATATCTTGGTCACAAAAGCGCTTAGTGAGCCCGGCCTCGACGACATAGGTATGCCCGGAGGGACGCTCAACGGGTTGACCAGAGCATCGACGGTGGGGAAATCCAGGGATGCGGTACTGCCGGTGACATAGGCCTCACCGCTGGCGTCAACTGCGATACCGATTGCCACATCGTCGCCGCTGCCGCCGAGATAATCGAGATATTCCAGGTCCGAACCGTCCGTCCGGAAGCGTGCCACAAATGCATCCTTCAAGCCCGCGGGAGTCGCCTGGAAGCTGGGCGCACTGGTAAGCCCAAAAAGGCCTCCGCTCGATTCGCCCGCAACATATGCCCGGTTCTCCGAATCGACGGCTACGGCTCTGGCTGCGTCATTGAGGTTCGTCCCGAACGCTTCTCCATAGATATAGCCGCCATCCTTGCTGAGCTTTACGATCCATGGTCCCGTATGATCCTGGCCGACGTTCATGTTTCCCCACTCGGTGGGATAAAAGTAACCGGAGGTGGTGCCGCCGACGGCAAAGACGTCATTCAACGGGTCCACGGCAACCGCCCATCCGTCAGTGAGGGCCGTAATCAGGAGATTTGCCACCGGACCTTCGTTTACCCACACGATCCCACCGTCTCCATTTGCGCCGTTCTGAGTCTGAGCCCACGCGGGCGCAGAAGCTCCGGTTACGTTTACGCCGGTCGATACGCATTGAAAGGCCGTGGAAACCTCGTTAATATCCACCGAAATGATGTCGCCGTAGACGTACCGGGTGGACGGATTCCAGACGTCGCCATCCAGAGGAACATTCGGAATGTTGTTGGGATGCCCGCCGAGGTAGGTGGAAAAGTAGAAGGCGCCTCCCGCTTGCGGAACGCTGGGTGTGGCATCGGTATATTCGGGTACCAGTCCGGGTGCGAATCCGAACGGCGTCGCTCCGATCTCCAGTAGGTTATCCAGTTTGGTCACGAAGGCAACGCAGTTCTCGATCTTCCGTTCAATTCCCTTGTAGATGGGAAAATCGTCGGAGCAGGTGCGCCCGCTCACGATCACGTTCGCCGGCGTAGCATAGTCCACCGCGACCGAGAGGCCGGTATCGGTGTTTGTACCGCCCAGGTTTGTAGTGCGGACAAGATTCAACTGCGTATCGAATTCCGCAACGAATGCATCACTGTCACCGCCAAAGTAGGGTTGCACCTGATCGGGCAAGCTCGTGGAAGTGGTGGTTCCCGCGATGTAACTGTTTCCAGCGGAGTCCAGCGCGATCGCGTTGGCCGTTACGCTATGGTCGCCGGCAAGGATGGTGGTAAACAGCACCGCGGTCCCCGCTTTATTGATCTCGCTGACATAGGAAGCCTGGCCTACGGGATCATCGGTGCCGTCAGTACAGACCAAATTGGTGGTCACCAGATTCGTGGCGCCGGGGCCGGGCAGAGTAGGCGAGCAGGTGGCGCCCGTGATGTATGAGTTCCCGTTCGCGTCGACCGCAATACCATTCGCCGTATCGCCCGCGGCGCCGCCAAAATAAGTGGAGTACGAAACGATCGGGTCAATCACCAGTTCCAGATTCTTATCGTAATAGCCAATCTTCAGCCGCGCCTTTTCCTTGCCGGCCAGGGCGTACTCCACGTTCACCGGCTTCGTCTCTCCACCGGATTGCTGGTACGCGTATGGCTTGGCGAAGTGCACGGGTTGGCCATCCAGCTCAGCCACCAGATCGCCGTTCGCGTCGGTAGAGAGCTTATCGATGCCGTTGAATGCCAGGGTTACGGCGCCGGCATCCGCCTTGGGAGCCACTACAAAATCAAATTCCAGGCGGCGCTGATCGCCGTAGTACACCACGTCCACGCCGGGATAAATGCTCTTGGCGCGCAGCTTGGCGAAGTTCTTGACGCCCAGCCGCCAATCCTTCGGATTGCTTCCGAAGTAGTAATTCGTGATACCGGGCAGTGGATCGAGCGCCTCCATCGAGGCGGCGGCATTGGAGCCTTCGAATGCGAAGTGGAGCTTGGGCGCGGAGCCGGCCTTGGGACTCGCCACGGCAACATAGGACTCCGTGGCGCCAACGTATACCGCGTATCCGCCGCTCCGGGCAAAGTAGCGCCCGGGCTCGCTTGTCGGCTCAAAGCTCAACGGCAGATTGGCGCTGACGCGCAACGCCGCCTTCGGCTCTGCTTTGGCCGCCGGTGTATTAGCAGCCCATGATACCGCCGATCCCAAGATTGCAATCACTACCCAAGCGATACACAGTTTCACCTTCATGCAACGACTCCTTCGAAATGCGGCCCAGACAATTAGCTCACTTTTACGGTGCCTTGGTCTTTCTAGCAAGGAGATTTGGATTTTTCGCGGTTACGGAAGTCGGTGCTATCCCGTAACGGCGGGCCTTTCCCGCTGGAACTACCGGTATGCGGCATACGGCATTCTCCCTAGAGCAACCGCATGGAAACACGGCCTCAGACACTGATGCAATCATCGCCGGGGAGCGTGAGTTGGACCGCAAAATCCACGCGAACCGGCATCAAGTTAGTTAATGGCGGGGAACTTTTCCATCCCGGTTTCGCATTCAAGTCATAATGGATATTTCCTATGAGGATGCTGGACGACATCTGCGGACAGATCTTCTCCACCCTGTGGGCGCATAAGCTGCGCTCCTTCCTGACCATGTTTGGCATTGCCTGGGGCGTGGGCTCGCTGCTGGTGCTGGTGGGGCTGGGCGAAGGATTCCGTTCGGGCAATCTGCGGCAGATGGAAGAGTTCGGCAAAGACATCATGTTCGTCTTTCCCGGACGCGCTCCGGTGGTGGAAGGCAACATGAGTTCGGCGCGCAAGTATCTGCTCACCTATCAGGACTATTGGGACATTCGCAACACCGCCCCCCACGTCCGCAATGCCTCACCGGTTTTGACCCGGGACGATGTGCGGGCGGTCAGCGAATTCGCCAGCGCCAACGGCCAGCTGACCGGCGTGGAGCCGCAGTTCAACCAGATCCGGTATCTGCCCGTAAGCCAGGGACGCTGGCTGGACGCCGCGGACGATAGCCAGCGGCGTAACGTCATCGTGCTGGGCGATGAGCTGACCCGGAACCTGTTTCCCGGGCGCCCGGCCGTGGGCTCGGGCATCGTTCTGAATGGCATCAGCTTCACCGTGATCGGCACCATGCAGCGCGTCGGCCGCGGCGACAACAACTCCACCAATATGCGCGGCTACATTCCTTTCTCGGTCATGAGCATGGACTTCCCGCTGAAGGGCGAAAACGACCGCGGCGCCATCTCCTTTATCAACTATCAGCCGCGCCTGCGCTCCGAACACCGCCTGGCGGAGATGGAAGTCCGCAAAATCATCGCCCGCAATCACCGCTTCGACTATCGTGACGACAACGCCCTGGAGCTTTGGGACACCATCAAGCAATCGGAAGCGGTCGGCACGATTTTCGACGCCATGGACCTGTTCGTCGGCGGAGTCGGGATGGTCACGCTGGCCCTGGGCGGCATCGGCGTCATGAATATCATGCTGGTTTCCGTCAGTGAGCGTACCCGGGAGATCGGATTGCGTAAATCGCTGGGTGCCACCAATCGCCACATTCTTTTGTATTTCCTGCTGGAGGGAGTTTCGCTGACTCTGTTCAGCGGCTTGATTGGCATGGGCCTGGCCGGGGCATTTATGGCCGCCCTGAAGAACGTTCACGGCCCGGAGGGCTTCGACCCGCCCAGGCTCATACCCACGACGGCGGCGCTGGCGATTGGCAGCCTGATGCTGGCCGGAGTGGCCGCCGGGCTGTATCCGGCGCGTAAGGCCGCCATGTTGCCGCCGGTGGAAGCGCTGCGGCAGGAGTAAAGCATGCTTCGCGACATATTCCGGGAAAGCTATTCGGCGTTACGGCACAATCGCCGCAGCGCCACGCTGACGATGCTGGGCATGGCCTGGGGTATCGCCACCGTGGTGCTGCTGCTCGCCTACGGCAACGGCTTTGGCTCGGCCATCAGCAACATCTTTGCCAGCTTCGGCACCAAGACCATGATTCTGGCTGCCGGACGCACCTCCATGCAGGCCGGCGGCCAGAAGGCGGGCACGCTGGTGCAATTCACCGCCGACGACGTGGATCAGCTCACCACCAATGTGCCGCAAATTACCAGCATCACGCCGGAAATCGGCAAGGACTGTAATATCCAGTTTGAAACCCGCTCCTTCACCTTTCACGTCAGCGGAGGCTACGCCAATACCGCCGCCATCCGCGTGCTCGAACCGGTCGCCGGCCGCTTCTATAACATCGACGAGGACGCGGAGCGCTCCCGCGTGGCCGTACTCGGCTCCGAGGCCAAGGAAAAACTTTTCTCCGGCCGCAATGCCGTCGGAGAAAGCATTCGTATTGACGGCATTCGCTTCCAGGTGATCGGCGTGCTGGATGCCAAGATGCAGGAAAGCGATTCGGATATCAACCGCATCATCTACGTTCCTTTCTCCACCATGAGCGAGCTGCGGAATACGCACTACATCGGATCGATATGGTTCCGCTATGAGATCAACGACTACATGGGACTGGAGCAGGCCGTGCGCCAGGTGATGGCCATCCAGCACAAGTTCGCCCCTTCCGACCGCCGCGCCCTGCTGGTATTCAACCTGATGGATCAGGTGCACCAGTTCCAGGTGATCACTCTCGGCTTGAAGGTATTGCTGGCGTTCATCGGCTCACTGACCCTGGGGATCGGCGGAGTCGGACTGATGAACATCATGCTGGTATCGGTGATGCAGCGCACCCGCGAGGTGGGCATGCTGAAAGCGCTGGGCTCGCGCAGCCGCGATATCTTTCTTCAATTTCTGGCGGAGGCGCTGATCATCAGCTTTCTCGGCGGCATCCTGGGCGTCGTCCTGGCCTATGCGGTTGCCCTTTCGACCGGCCGGTTGACTCTTTATAGCGCCGTCGCCCAGCACGCCGAAGCCGCCGACATCCGCCTGCTCATAGACCCGGCGACGCTCCTCGTAGCCA
>CAZUCM010000112.1:0-8889 GCA_964619235.1 uncultured Terriglobales bacterium | reverse complement strand
AGTATTCCTTGACAGTTGCCTCCCGGCTCTGTTCGCCATCCTCCAAAATATTGAGAATATGAAGGCTTGTGTTCTGCTTCGTGGTCTGGAACAGGTCCGCCATCTGGAGTTGCGTCAGCCAGACCGTCTCCCCGTCCAGCCGCACCTGTAGGTTGAGCGCCCCATCGCGATAAAGAAGCATCTGGCCTGCGGCCGGGCCGGGGATAGCTGCCGGGTTGAGCCGTTTCTTAGCCGCCATAGCCCAACTCCTTCATGCTCCAAAGCCGGGCTTCGTCAATGCCGGCAACCGCACCATTTGCCACTTGAGTAACCTTCCGCTCGGAAATTCCTGTCCTGGGTTGAGGGCCAAATTATCGCATGTTCGGGAGGGTAGCAGGAGAGTGATCTGCGGGCCAAGCATCCGTTTTGGTCCGAAAAAATACACTATGGCGTCGTCTGGAATAGCCGAGGAGAGGAAGTATTTCAACGTCGGGAGTAATAACAATTTGAGGGTGCAGACCGGCCCCATGATTGGTTTCCGAATCGAAGTGGAAATTGCGGAAGCTGGGGCAGGAGATGGCGGCAAAACGGAAGCGACGCCAACGGCCTGTGATAAATTAATTGAGTAGTGGGCGCGTAGCTCAGTTGGTAGAGCAATGCCCTTTTAAGGCATGGGTCCTGGGTTCGAGTCCCAGCGCGCTCACCACTTCCTTCCCTATTGTTTTTGCCATTTGCTCCCGCTCGGGGGCTTTTCGTTTTTTTGGCCGTTTTCGGCGAGAAAGGTGAAAGGGCGGCTCGGGCGGATCATTCATGAAAAAGGAAGCGCCTGAAATTCGGAAAAGGGCCAAACAGGAAAGCCCGCGTAGCGGGCGAAATATGATAGCCCCAGGGCGCAAGCCTGGGGTAAATTTGTGTGCCTCGGGCCAATAGCCCACGGAGGGGGCGTAAGAATGCCACACACATTTACGAATGTTTTGATCCACACGATCTTCTCGACGCGGGAGCGCGCACCCTTGATTGCCGATCCCATCCGGGCGGAATTGCACGCATATCTTGGCGGCATTTTGCGCGAAATGCGCTCCACGCCCATCATGATCAACAGCAGGGCCGATCATGTGCATTTGCTCATGACCTTGCCGAGCGATACGGCGATTGCGGACTGCCTTCGCGTACTAAAGACCAACTCCAGCCGCTGGGTAAAGGAACAATGGCCGGAACGGCGGTCCTTCGCCTGGCAGGCCGGCTATGGCGCGTTCAGCGTAAGCGAATCGAGGCGGAGCTCCGTGATTCGATACATCCAGAATCAGGAAAGACATCACCGCAAAGTTACCTTCAAGGATGAATTCCTCACGTTCTTGCGGAAGCATGGGGTGGATTTCGACGAACGGTACGTTTGGAAATAATTCTTTCGCCCGCTACGCGGGCTTGCGCCAAATTTCTTCGTTGTCCACAGGCTTGCGCCTGTGGCTACCGTATATCGCCCGCTACGCGGGCTCTCGGGTTTGGCTCTTTTTCGAATTTAACGATGCCATCGAAATTCTCCAGCCGCCCGAAAACCTTGCTCCCCAGCCTTGTCTAAACCGCCAAACACGAAAGAGCCGGCCCGTAAAGGCCGGCTCTTCCACCGGGAACACGCGCCATTCTCTGTTAGTACTGCAAGGTCTTCTGGATCGCGGCAACGATCTTTTCCACCGACGGCATGTAGAACTTCTCCAGCGGCGGGGAAAAGGGAATGGCCGGCACATCGGGGGCGGTGACGCGCAGGATGGGCGCATCCAGGGAGTCGAAGATTTCTTCGGCCAGAATAGCGGAAATCTCGGCGCCGATGCCCAGCGTGCGATGGTCTTCGTGCACGATGACGCAGCGATTCGTGCGTGCGACCGACTGCAGGAACGTCTCCTTGTCCAGCGGATTCAGGATGCGCAGGTCTATCACTTCCACGTCGATTCCGTGATCTTGCTTCATCTTTTCCGCGGCCTGCATGGAGAGCTGGAGCATATATCCGTACGAAATGACGGTGAGGTCTTTTCCCGGACGGCGAACCGCCGCCTTGTACAAATCGGCGACAAATTCCTCGTCGGGGATATCCTCCTTCACCGAGCGGTACAGTTTCTTGTGCTCGAAATAAATCACCGGGTTTTCGTCGCGAATCGCCGCTTTGAGCATGCCTTTCGCGTCGTAGGGAGTGGCGGGAGCCACCACCACCAGGCCGGGTTCATGAATAAACCAGCTGGTATTGGTCTGGGAGTGGTACAGTCCGCCGCCGACGCCGCCGCCATAGCAGACGCGCAAGGTCAAGGGCACGGTTTGCGTGCCGGCGCTGCGATAGCGCAGCTTCGCGGCCTGCTGGGTCAAGGCGTCCATCGCCGGAGTAATAAAGTCGGCGAACTGGATCTCCGGCACCGGGCGCATCCCGGCCATCGCGGCGCCAATCGAGGAGCTGACGATGACTCCTTCGGCCAGAGGGGAATCGATCACCCGCTCCGGACCGAATTCCTCGAACAGACCCTTCGTGGCCTTGAATACTCCGCCCATCACGCCGACGTCTTCGCCGATGATATATACGCGCTCGTCGCGTTTCAGCTCTTCGCGTAAAGCGCTGGTGATGGCATCAATGTAGGTGGTTAAAGCCATATCGAACCTCTTTCGTCACCCGTCTCGCGGCAACCGCCGGAAGCCGCCTGGAGGCGCTTCCGGGCAGGCGCGAGAGCTGCAAAAGTTCACAACCTTGAAAAGCATCAGAGCCGGTGCTTCAATTCCCGCTCGCGGATACTGAACGAGTACACGTGGTCCAGAGCTTCCTCCGGTTCGGGATAAGGCGAGTTTTCGGCGAATTGCACCGCCTCGTCGATCTCCTGATTGATCTCGTCCGTAATCTGCTGCTTCCATTCGTCCGCCCAAAGGCCGCGCTCGCGGAGATAACGCTCCATATGGGGAATGGGATCGCGTTCCTTCCAATATTCGACTTCTTCGGGATGGCGGTATTTGGCAGGATCGATTTCTGAGTGGCCGTACCAGCGGTAGGTTTTGCATTCCACCAGGGTGGGGCCGTAACCCTGCCGCGCCCGCTCCTGCGCTTCGTGGCAAACGCGATAGACCGCAACCGCGTCATTGCCGTCTACGGTGACTCCGGGGAAGCCGTAGGCTTGCGCCTTTACGCTGATATCCTCGACCGCCGTCTGCAATTTATACGAAACGGATTCCGCCCAGAGATTGTTCTCCACCACAAATACCATCGGCAGCTTTTGTACCCCTGCGAAATTCAGCGCCTCATGCCAGAATCCCAGCGAGGTGGAGCCGTCGCCCGAGAGGGCGACAACCACATTGGATTTCTTTTGCATTTTGTACGCCAGAGCTACGCCGGTGCCGATGTTCAACTGCGCGGCAATGGTGGAGGATGGAGTAATGACGTTCAATGGGGCATAGCCGCAATGCGCCGGCGAGGAACGGCCCTGATCGGGACTGGCTTTGCGGGCATAAAGCTGCGCGTACATAAGCTTGAGGGGCGTCCCCTTCATGATATTGGTCACGAAGTTGCGATGCGAAGGGGCCACGGTGTCTTCCGGAAGCAAATCCATGGTTGCGCCGACTTCCGAGGCTTCCTGACCGACCGCGGCATAATAATTGCCTGAAAATCTGCCTTGCCGGAACAGTAAGCGAGCGCGTTCCTCCACCGTCCGGCACTTCAGCATGTAATAGTACAGTCGCTTGAGCAGGTCGGGGTTGAGCGGGCCACCGCCGTTGCCGGACAGTTTTGTCTCTATCTCCGCCTCGTCCATCACTGGCTGCTTTGTCTTAGTTGCCATTCTGTCGTCCTCGAAACCGCCATTTTATCTGATCGAGCCTCAGGATGTGCAGTTGCCTTGAACCGGCTCCGATCCACCTGTCTATTGTGTCTCAATAGTTTGATGACCGTTTAGGCGAATTGGTAACAAAAAAGCATAGTGCTTTTCCCGTCACCCGCGGGGGCGCCTAAGTTCTTCGTTTTACGTTTCAAGCTGCAGACCGCGGCCGCCTTTCAATCAGCCGCCTTTCATTCAGCTGCCTTTCAATCGGAAGCCGCGCGTCATAAGAAAGCGCCGTAAGAAAGTATGTGCAACCCACACCAGAAACAAACGACGAACAACGACGGAGGGGAGACGCCGTTCGCTTTCCTATATCACTATTCCGCTTCCGTGTGGAGGCCGTAAGGCGCTAAAAATAATTATTTTTGAGTCCTTGGCGATTCTGACCATTCGTCAGTGCAAACAGCTAAAGATCAATAAACTTCCGTAACTTAGCCGTCAGCCAGAGGTGTTTTCCACACGGTTTCGCACACATCAGTGGAAAACTTGGTTGCATCTTCCGGCTTCCACCCGAGGAATCGTTTCCGGTTTTTCGTCGAGGGCACCTTATCCCGCCGATCTTATCCGGTGCCCGGTTTTGCGGGAGACGGGGGACGGGAGAGGTTCTGTTTAATGTGGAGCGATTGTTCTGCTACGCTTGCCGGGTGAAAGTTCGCTTGGACAAATTGATCGTCGAGCGCGGATTGGCGCCGTCTCGTGAGCGTGCGCAGGCATTGATCCTGGCCGGCAAGGTGCTCGTGAATGAGCAGAAGGTGGAGAAGCCGGGCACAAACGTTGCCGCTGACGCTGTGCTGCGTTTATTGGGCGCCGATCTGCGCTATGTCAGCCGCGGCGGCCTGAAGCTGGAGGCCGCACTGGAGCATTGGCGGATCGAGGTGCGCGACCGCATTTGCATGGATGTTGGAGCCTCGACCGGAGGATTTACGGACTGCCTGTTGCAGCACGGCGCCGTGCGCGTGCTGGCCGTCGATACCGGATATGGGCAAATCGATTATCGGCTTCGCCAGGATGCGCGGGTGCGCCTGCTGGAAAAGACCAACGCCCGCTTTTTGAAACCCGAAGATGTGCAGGAACGGATCGATCTGGTGGCGATGGACGTTTCCTTCATTTCGGCGACCCTGGTGCTCCCGCCGGTGCTGCTGGCGGTGGCGGCGGCCAGGGAGGGGGAACCGCCGGCAAACGTGATTGTGCTGGTGAAGCCGCAATTCGAGGCCGGCCGGGAACATGTAGGCAAAGGCGGCATTGTACGCGATGCCGCGGCTCAGGAAGCAGCGGTGGAAAAGGTCCGCGCCTGCCTGTCGGCGCTGGGGGCCGTCACCACGGAGACGATTGATTCTCCCATTCTGGGTGCGGAAGGCAACCGGGAGTTCCTGATGCGCGCGCAGTTCGCAGCTGCCGCACGGTGAGTGCATGGGGCCGGGGGCACAGTTATCCGGGGAAATCCGCAACCGTTGCCGGCCGGAGGCCCGCGAATCCGGCGGAATGTGTAGAATGTGACTCGCATCCATGAAATCCGCCGCCATCATTTCGAAACCGGAAAAGCCCGAGCTGGAGCAGATTCTTCCGGAGCTGCTGCGCTGGCTGCGAGAACGCCAATACGATGTCATTCTCGACGAGGAAACCGCGAGCTATGTCCCGGAAGAACGGGCGACGCGGCGCGACGAGATTGCGAATCAGGAGCCTTCTTTTGTCGTGGTTCTGGGCGGGGACGGTACGCTGCTTTCGGCCGCTCGTGCGCTCGCGCACAAAGGCATACCTATTGTCGCCGTTAATCTGGGTTCGCTGGGATTCCTTACGGAAGTTACGCTGGACGATTTTTATCCCACCCTGGAATGCGTACACAACGGCAGCTGCCCGATTGAAACCCGGGGCATGATTCATTGCGAAATCATGCGTGACGGGCGATGCGTGGCCGAATACGACGCGCTCAACGACGCCATCATCAATAAGACCTTCATTGCCCGCCTGGTCAGCATCGATCTGTTCGTGGAAGGTAACTTCGTGGCGAATTACAACGCCGATGGCGTCATCATTGCCACGCCTACCGGGTCCACCGCATATTCGCTGGCGGCCGGCGGCCCCATCCTGATGCCCTCGGTGGATGGCTTTGTGATTACGCCGGTGTGTCCGCATGCGTTGACGCATCGTCCGCTGGTGGTGCGGGACACGGCCCGGATCGAAGTGGTATGCAACAGTATCGAGCAGGAAGCCTTTCTTACCATTGATGGACAAATCGGCATGCCGCTGAGCGGCGGGGACCGGGTGATTTGCCGCAAGAGCCCCTACCAGGTAAAACTTTTGCGCATGCGCAAAACGTTTTTCGAGGTATTGCGCACCAAACTCAAGTGGGGACAACGGTAAACCGCCACTCGCGGGCGGCGGGAGCGGCGCCCGGGCTCCAAAAGCGCTACTGCTTCCCGCTTGCCGATGCCTGCAATCCGGCAATGGCCCTGTGCGGCCGCTAACGAGGAGAGTCGAAATGCGAACGGCTGTGCATGCGCGAACGGTACGACTGACGGCATTGTTCCTGGCGGTGGTTTTTCTTATGCCCGCGGTTCCAGCTGCGACGGCGCCGGCGAGCGCTCCTATCGTTGTGCCGGATGCGCCACAGGTCATAGCTTTTCTCAACCAGAGCATTGCCTGGTATCGCCATCTGGCGGTTGAGCAACAGCTGGCCACCGAACTTTCCGACCTGAGTTTTGTTGACGATGATCGCCGGCTGGCCAATGAGGCCGTGCGGCTGTCGTTTGACTTTGCTCGCGCCGATTCCGAGGTGTTGACGAAGGCCAGGGCCGTTCCCGAGAGCGCGGGGCAGGAGGGAAGTGCGGCTTCGTCGAATTCTTCGCTGACGGCGATCGCGGCGAAGGCGGACCAGCAGGTCAAGCAGTTGCAGGCGGAACGGGATGCCTGGCAATCCAAACTGGATGCGGCGTCCGGAAAGAGACGCGAAGAGGCACAGTCCGCACTCGCGGAGACGAACAGCGAAATACAGCTGGCCGAAACTCGCCGCGATGTGCTGCAAAACATGGTGGCATTTGTGGGCGGGGCCAGCGCCGCCGATTCCGGCGCGAGCAACCTGCGGGCGCAGATTGAAGAGTTGGCCAGGACCGTCCCCGCCGCGTCGGCCAAGGAGGCGGATGCCGGCAGCACCACCTCCGGAGATCATTCGAAACCAGCGTCCGTTCTGGCGGAATCGCGCCATTTGGAACCCAGCGGCATATTAGCGCTGGTCTCCGATGTCTTTGCGCTTTACCGCAAGACACAAACCCTGGGTGAATCGATCCGCATGGTCCAGGAATTGGAGGCATCCTCAGCAAGTTTGCGGGGGCCGTTGGGGGCCGGCATAAAATCCATCGTGCAACAGGGAAACACGCTGGGGAACCCATCCGGTTCTACCGATCCGGCGGTGATGGCGCGGCAGAAAGCTAATATTGACGCGCTGACGGCGCAGTTCAAAGACCTGGCTGCGGTCGTGCTTCCGCTGGCCAAACAACACATCCTCCTCGACCAGTATGTCCGCAGCCTGGGCAGCTGGCACGATGCCGTCAGCAAGGAATACACCAGCGAGTTGAAGAGCTTGCTGCTCCGGTTGGCGGTGCTGTTGCTGATGCTGGGGCTGGTGTTTTGCGGTGCGGAGTTCTGGCGCAGGGCGATTGTCCGCTATGTGCAGGATACGCGGCGCCGCCATCAACTGTTGCTGGTTCGCCGCATTGTCTGCTGGCTGCTGCTGGCGGTGATTCTGATTTCCGCCTTCGCTACGGAACTGAGTTCGCTTGCCACCTTTGCCGGGCTGATCACCGCCGGGGTTGCCCTGGCACTGCAGAGCGTAATCCTGGCGATCGCCGGCTATTTCTTTCTCATCGGAAAGTATGGCGTGCGCATCGGAGACCGGGTGCAAATCGGCAGCATCAGCGGGGAAGTGGTGGACATAGGATTGGTACGCATGCACCTGATGGAATTCGAGAGCGCCGCGGCCGATGCGCAACCGACCGGGCGCATTGTGGCATTCTCCAATGCCGTGGTCTTTCAGCCAACCGGAGGAATTTTCAAGCAGATTCCCGGCGCCTCCTTCCTCTGGCATGAAGTGAAGCTCAGTCTGTCGCGGGATAACGATTACCACCAGGTGGAAGAGCGCCTGACTGAGGCCGTCAAACATGCCTTCGCCGAATTCCAGGAGGAGATGGAAGCCCAGCGGCGGCGCATGGAGAACAACCTGAGATCGGTGGTCGTGCAGTCGCTGCTTCCCATCTTGCGCATGCACTGGACGCAGGGTGGGCTTGAAGTGGTGATTCAATATCCCGTCGAGCAGGGAAAGGCCGCGGCCGTGGATGGCCGGATCGCCCGTGCCCTGCTCGATGCCATCGACAGCGAACCGAAATTGAAGATGGAGGAATCCGGGGAACCGATTATTCATCCCGTCCAGGAACCTGGTACCGTAGGGAAATCTTAGGGGAAACACCCGGCCCCGATAGAAACAACTTATTCGCGATATAAAAACTTTCGATTTCCCTATATCCGGTCATTCGCGATATGAACTTACTTAAGAAATAAAATGGGCTCAATTCAGTCGAGTTAGGGAACTGGCTGCAGTTCATGCGTCCGGCGGTTTGGCGATCAGGGTTGCCATACCGGTCCGGAGTTTTGTGCGTGTCTGCGCCGGGTTGAGACATTTCTATTCTTCCAGAGAGTGATACAACACCTTGGTGAGTGGTGGAGAGTAACCATATGCAACGTATGCTTCTGAAGGTATTAGTCGCGATTCTCCTGATGACCAGCGCCGCCGGAATGGCCGCGGCCCTGGTTGCGCCGCCGGTTACCGGAAGTCCGGAATTCCAGGCGGAGCGCATGGCGAAACTCGAACAACAAGTGGCGGATGCGAAAACCCAGGCGGTGGACGCGAAAAGCCAGGCGGCCGATGCGCGTGGCGCCGGCGATAACTGCTGGATGCTGGTGAGCGCCGCGTTAGTGTTGTTGATGACCGGCCCCGGCCTGGCTTTGTTCTACGGCGGTCTGGTGCGCAAGAAGAATGTGCTGGGCACCATGATGCAGAGCTTCGCCATGATGG
>CAZUCM010000111.1:0-8984 GCA_964619235.1 uncultured Terriglobales bacterium | reverse complement strand
AGTGGGACTTCAAGGTGCCGGGTGCTGAGGTCGTGATCGAGACCGTGCAAGGGGAGACCACCTCCGCGGTCGGCCAGATGCAGGCAGGAACCAGGCAGGTGGAAGCGGGCGTGGAGACCACATCCAAAGCCGGGACGGCGCTGGGAGAGATCATTGCCGCCGCACAGCAGGTGGGCGACATGGTGTTGCAGATCGCCACAGCATCCGCCCAGCAGACCAGCACCTCCGAGCAAATCACAACCAATGTCGAAGAAATCGCCAGGATCGCCCGTGAATCCGCAGCCGGGGCCCAACAGTCGGCAAAGGCCTGTGAGGACATGTCCAATCTTGCCATCGACCTGCAGCAACTTGTGGGCCGCTTTAAGGTGGAGGATAGCGACTCGGACCTGCCACAACGCGGCGCCAAGCCTGTCCGCAGGAAATATAACGATGGGTTCCTGCCGGCGGAGCCCGCCGCAGGCGTCCTTGACGGCCATGTCCCGTTCCAGGAACGCCGGAAGAACGGACCGCGCGTCATCCAGTGAGCGGCGCGGAAATGTAATTCCGCTTGACTCCAACCCCACCCCCAACGCAGAATCTTTGCATCCCAGGGGTGGGGTTAGCCTTCTTATATGCAATCGGAGAAGGAGGGCCCATTCTCTCCTGCGATCGGGGTTGCAACGACATTTCAGGGCGTGAGGTGCCAGCATGAAGCTCTCTGACAAAATCAGCGCGGTGATTCGGCAAAAGACCGGAAAGATTGTTACGGTTTCCGCCGAACAGACGGTCTATGAAGCGTTGCAAGAGATGGCCACGAACAATATCGGCGCGCTGCTGGTGCTATCGGAAGAGCGGCTGGTGGGCATCATTTCGGAACGCGATTATGCCCGCAATGTCATCCTGAAGGGCAAATCCTCGCAACATACCCCGGTCGGAGATGTCATGGTGACTCCGGTGGTCTTCGTCACCCCCTCGCACACGGTCGACGAGTGCATGACCATCATGACCGACTTTCGCGTCCGCCATCTGCCGGTAATGGAAGATGACCGGGTCGTGGGCCTGGTTTCCATCGGCGACCTGGTCAAATGGATCATTTCCGAACAGGAAGGAACGATCCAGCACCTGGAGAACTACATCGCCAGCAAATATCCGGGGTAAGAGAGCAGGTTTCAAAGTTGGGCGGGGCCAATCTCGCGCATGTCCCCAGTAGGCCGCGCGGCCTTTTCTGTTTTCCGGCATTTTCATAAGATACCTTGCGACAGCGGTTTTCCGCGCCAGGGCAAGACTCCCCCTGGAAACCGGCCTCCAGGCACTCTTCCCCCGGGCAAGCGCAGATTCCAAGAAGCGGCCGAACCATCTTCTGAATCAAAGGAATGGCAGGGCGGGCGGCGTGATCCCACGGTAAAACGACATTCGCGTCGCGCAAATGGACTGACATGGACGACCAACTCCGCAAGGAAGTGCGCTTCATTACGACTCGGCTCGGTGCGATTATTCGCGAGCAAGCCGGGGCGGATATCCTCGAGAAAGTGGAACGGCTGCGGCAACTGGCGAAAGCGATTCGCGCGAAGCAGGACCCGGGACGGATCCGGGCGAAGCGGAACCTGGTAGCCGGACTGTCGCTCCGCGAAGCCTACGCCGTGGCGCATGCTTTCAGTCTGTTTTTTCAACTCACGAATGTTTGCGAGGAGCGCGCCCGCATCCGGCATCTGCAAATGGATCCTGAGCCCGCGCAATCGTTGCGCCGGCTTTTCCGGGAACTCAAGAATGCCGGCGTCACGGCCCATGCGGTGCAACGTTGTCTCAATGCGCTGGAAGTGGAGCCGGTATTAACCGCGCACCCGACGGAGGCGAAACGGCGGACGACATTGAACCATTTGCTCCGCATCGCCAAGCGGTTCGAGGCGCCCGACGAGATTCTGGAAGCGCTCTGGCAAACGGAGGAGATTCGCGACCGCCGTGTCGGCCCGCTCGATGAGGTGGATAATGTCCTTTTTATCTTCGAACAGACAATCCTACCGGCGATTGCGAATTTCTACGCCACCTTCGATGCCGAATTGAGTGCGGCCTTTCCGGAGGTGAAGCGCACCCGGCCATTCCTCACCTTTGCGAGCTGGGTGGGTGGCGACCGGGACGGTCATCCTTTTGTCACGCCCGAAATCAGTCTTGCGACCGCGGCGCATCAGCGCGAACGGTTATTGGGTCACTATGCGTGCGCGTGTGAGGGGCTCATCAGTGAATTGACGCATGCCGGCCGGGCCCAGAAAGAGCCGGCGGACGATCCCTTCCAGCCCAGCGAAGTTTACCGCCGCCAACTGCTGGGCATCCGGCGCCGGCTGGCGGGATCGTACCGGCACAGCAGCGAGTTTGTCAGCGAACTCGAGAAGATCCAGTCGGGTTTGCGCCGCCAGCGCGCGCATCGCGCCGCCGACGGAGATATAGCCGGGCTGATCGCCCAAGCGCGGGCGTGCGGCTTCCATCTTGCACAACTCGACTTCCGCGATCACAGCCGGCAGGACCCGGCGAAGATGCTTGACGAATTGAAGGCCATTCGCACGATCCAGCGCCTTCATGGAGAAGAGGCCGCACATCGTTTTGTCCTGAGCATGACGCACGAAGCGGCCGACATGACGGGCTTACTCGCGCGGGCAAAGCGCGTGCATGCGCACGTGGATATCGTTCCTCTGTTCGAGACGATCGAAGATCTCGCCCGCGCGCCGCAGGTCATGGATGCCGTCTTGCGTGATGCCCGTTATCGGGAACATCTGCGCCGGCGCGGCGATGTTCAGGAGATCATGCTCGGCTACTCCGACTCGAACAAGGATGGCGGGTACCTGGCGGCGAACAGGTTTCTTTACCGGGCGCAGCAGCGGTTGGCGGAACTCTGCGATGCGCGTGGAGTGAAGCTGCGGTTTTTCCATGGCAAAGGCGGTTCGATCGACCGCGGCGGCGGCATGAGTCACCGGAGCCTGCGCGCGCAACCGCACGCCGCGCATGGCGGGCGGATCCGTATCACCGAACAAGGCGAGGTGGTCGCGCTGAAGTACTCCAACCCGGTCATTGCCCAACGCAACCTTGAACAACTGACCACGGCGGTCATCGCCGCCAACTGCCTGCCGGCGCCGGCCACGGATCCGGCATGGGAAGCCAGCATGGAGAAGTTGGCGCAAAGCGCATTCGATTTCTATCAGGAACTGGTCTACCGGACACCGGAGTTCCTGACTTACTTCCGGCAAGCCACGCCCATTGATCTCATTGAACATCTCACCATCGGCTCGCGTCCGAGCCGGCGGGGCGGCGACGGCGATGTTCGCCAGTTGCGGGCGATTCCGTGGGTATTCGCCTGGACGCAAAGCCGGCACCTGCTGAGCGCATGGTACGGCATCGGGCATGCGCTGGCGCAACAGGCCGACCTCGGACAGTTGCGCACGATGTACCGGTGCTGGCCGTTCTTTACTACGTTGATCGATAACGCCGAACTTTCGCTGGCGAAGGCCGACCTGTACATCGCCGGGCGTTACGCCTCGCTGGTAAGCGATGCCGGCGTGCGCCGGCAGATCCTGGGCAGGATTGCCGGCGAGTACGAGCAGTCCGTCAGGATGGTATTGGCCGTGACGCAACGTACCCGTTTGCTGGCGAATCAACCGGTGCTGGCGGAATCCATTCGCTTGCGCAATCCGTATATCGATTCATTGAACTATCTGCAAGTCCGCTTTCTGGCGCGTTTCAGGCGCGACAAGGACAACCAGAGCCTTCGCCGGTTGCTGGCGTTGACCGTCAATGGCATCGCGTTTGGCATGAAGAGCACCGGCTAGAGCAGAATCGGCATTGTTGCGCCGGCGACCCCGCCTAATGTCACTTGGTTTGCAGGTTTGTGGTGTTGAGCTTGCTAAAGAGGAGAAAACACTTGTCATTCTGCGCGAGCCCCGGCTTGCCGGGGCGAGTCGAAGAACCTATGTATCTTATCGCGGTAACCCACACATCGTGCAGCCGCACGAGAATGCATAGGTGCTTCAACTACGCGCGTCCCGCGGGCGGGACGCGCGTAGTCGAAGCATGACAATTTTTGATTGTCTTCAGGCGTTCAACGCCAGACCTGAAACTCTGAAACCCTCTCTTAGCCTTATTCCTCAAAAAGAAAGCTTTAATGCCACTTGCACCAGTCGCGGGTCACGCGCCTGTTTGATCATTCCGAAATCGGATCCGTCGCTGATGTTGCCATCGGGGTTATAAAATTGCGTGTGATTGAACAGATTGAAGATCTCGACGCGCAATTCGGTGTTCAGCTTTTCCGTGAGCGCCGTGTTCTTCAAAAACGCCATGTCGAAATTCAACATCCCCGGCCCGCAGCAAACCGTACGCGGAGAGTTGCCGAAAGTGCCGGGAGCAGCATCGGTAAAAACGCTGGTATCGAAGTAATAGCCGCCGCTGGTGCGAGGATTCAATATGCGGAATGCGCCGGTCATCGCGGGCTCACCCGGATACTGGAAGCCGTCGCTTCCCTCCAACTCCATGTCCGCGGAGCTGGAAATGGCGATGGGAAAACCGCTTTGTGCGGTGGTGATTCCGGAGATAGTCCAGCCGTCGAACAGCTTGCCCCGCACGCCGGCCATATGGGGCACCGGCAGTTGCCAGTCGTAATTCACCACGAACCGCTGCCGCGCATCGAAGAGCGATAGCGCACGGTTCGCCTGGGAATTCAACGGGTTCAGGATGTTTTCGAAACTGGAAGAATCGTCAATCGACTTGCTGAAGGTGTAGGCGGCTTGCAACCGCAGACCGCGCGAAAATCGCCGTTCCAGCGAAGCCTGCAAGGAGTTGTAAGCTGAGTTCCCCACCGTGTCCTCGGCAAAGATACTGGAGAACACCGGAACACCGTCGGGAGGACATCCTTGTCCGGTCATGGGATTGCAATTGGGCGACGAGTAGCGGCGCAATCCGACCAGGGTAATGCCGTTGGCTCCCACGGTATAGCCGGCCGGCAAAGTAGTGGGACCGTTGGGACCGTAAGGCAGGTACAGACCGCCGGCTGGAATTACGGTTCCCGGCTGAATGAAATAGGAGCTATCTTCGCCATACGGCCCGCATCCGCCACCATTGGCCGTGCTGATAGCATTCAGCCCCAGGCAGGTCTGGGCACTCCCGTAATTCAAATCGTGGGTAGCCAGCAGGCGATGGCCCTGCGAGCCTACATATCCCACTTGCAGTACTGTGCTCTTCCCCAGTTCACGACTTAATGTGAGGTTGTATTGCGTACTGTATTGGGTACGCATCTGGGGCTGGAAATCGCCATACATAAGAATCGGCCGGAATTGCGACCAGTCAATGGCCTGGCCCGGCGTGGGTGACAGGATGCCGGTGAAAGGATTCGGAGTGATGGTGCCATTCTGCCCCACCCAGGGCGTGTTGAAGAGTCCTTGGGAAACCTGGCTGGCGCCGCCGAAAGGCGGTCCGGCGCCGAACTGCTCCAGTACCAGCTGCTCCATGGGGTTGTAAAACATGCCAAAACCGGCGCGGATGCTGCTTCTGCCGGCGCCCCCCGTCAATTTGGCCAGCCAGTTGTCCGAGGCGCTGGGACTCCACGCCAGCCCCAGACGCGGCGCAAAAGCATTGTAGTAGGTCTGGGTCAGCCCATTGGGCACGCCCGGATCTCCTGGAAACACCAGTCCGAGCGGGTTATTGGCCCCGCCGGCACAGGAGTCGGTGGCTGCGTCACAGCCGAATACCGTCGTCTCCTCGCCCGGCCGGAAGGTCTGCACATGATGCGAAACATCCGCCAGCGGCGTGTCCAGTTCCCAGCGCAAGCCATAGTTGAAGGTCAGGTTCTGCTTCATCTTCCAGCTATCCTGCGCGAACAGGTACAGGGCGGTGTTGCGGACCGCCTCGCTCTGCGCCGAGCCCTGGGAATAATTGCTGGGCAGACCAAGCAGGTAATCGGGCAAAACGCTCTCGCCCGAAACGCTATTAGGGCCGCCATTGTATTGGTAATAGCCGTTCACGTTGTAATACAGCATCTGGTCGAAACGCATGCGGCGAATGTCCGCTCCCACCTTCACGGTGTGCGGGCCCATGGTGCGCGCGTAGCTTTCCGTCCATTGAAAGCTGTTGCCTACCTGCGGCAACTGGGCTTCGAAGTTATTGCCAATCGTGAAGCCACCGGCAAGCTGAATGTCCGGAAGACCTTGATGCGCGGGATCCAGTCCGGTGGTGATGCCCAGGGCCGGATCGGAGGGATCGGAGAAACACTGGCCGGAGGGAACCGTCTTGCAATAACTCTGGATGGCGCCAGTGCTCTGCGGGCTCATGAATCCCTGCCCGTTGCTTCCGCGCTCGCCTTCCCGGAAATAATTAAAGCGCAGCTCATTCACCGCCGTAGTGCCCAACGCCCAGGTATGCGAAAGGTTATATTGCTGGTCGCGCTCAGGGAAATAAGAGCCGAAACCGGGAACGTTGGCGCCGGCCTGCTGGAAGAAGGAAAGCGGCTGGAAGGTGGTGGAATTATCGAAATAATAATAGAAGCTCAGGTTCTGCTGACTGTTTATGCGGTGATCGATGCGGGCGGTCACCTGGTCGCCGTCAATGCTCTTCACCGGCGTTCCCTGGTACTGTGAGGCCGAGTAATTGGCCGTGGGCACGTAGCTGTTCATGAGGTCCAAGGCCGTCTGGTCCATGCACGCCTTGGGGATGACTCCGCCGGGAAAAATCTGGCTCCAGGGCACGCCGTTCGAGCTGCCGGCAACGGCAGCCGGATCGGGCAAACTGGCGGCAGCCGCGCAGCCGGGACGGCTTTGCAGCACCGAGGCAAGATACCCGCTATTGAGCGAGCCGTCGAACGGTGCGGTTTGGCTGAAGTCACCATTGCGTTCGGCATCGGTGGGCACGGTCACCAGGCCGGTCGAAACGCCCTGCCGGATGCGGCGGCCTTCGTAACTGAGGAAGAAGAAAGTCGCGTCTTTTTTGATCGGACCGCCAAAGGTGCTGCCAAACTGGTTCTGATTGAATTGCGGAGTAGTGGACTCGAAGTAATTGCGTGCATTGAGCACGGTATTGCGAAAGAACTCGTAACCGCTGCCATGCCACTCGTTACCGCCGGATTTCGTCACTACGTTAACGACAGCTCCCGAGTTGCGTCCATACTCGGCATCAAAGGTGTTGGTAAGAACGCGAAATTCCTGGATGCTGTCCGGACTGGGTTGAATTGCCGGCAAATTGGCAAACAGGTCGTTGCCGTCGCCGCCGTTTACGCTGTAGTTGTTGGAGCGGCCGCGTCCTCCGTTCACCGAAACCACACCGGCACGGTCGCTGCCAAAGAACAAGCTGCCATTCCCTCCCAGTTGGGATTGGACTCCGGGCTGGAGCTGCAGGAACTGATAAGTGTCCCGCGAATTCAGCGGGAGCTCGACCACCGCCCGGTCGTCGACAACGGCTCCCAATTGCGTGCTGGTGACATCGACCAGCGCCTCCTCGGCCGAGACTTCCACGATCTCCCTGGTGGCGCCGACGGAGAGCGTCTGATTCACCGTAAGCACCTGATTGACGGTAAGCCGGACGTGATGGAGAAGCGCGCTTTCAAAACCCGCGGCATCGAATTCGATGGTGTAGTCACCCACCGGCACTTCCAGCAGCGAATAATCACCGGCATGGTCGGTGCGTGCCGTATGGTTTGTATTCGTCGCTTCCTGGGTAATCGTGACCAGCGAATCAGGGATGGCGGCCCCGCTGGGATCGGCAACGTGGCCAACGATGCGGCCACCTGTGGATTGCGCCAAGGCGCTCAACCCGCCGAGAATAATAAGAAGACACAATGAACAATAGCGCCACATTCCGCGGCGCGGAACAGATTCCATCAGATTCTCCCGGGATCGGCGGTCAGCCCCTGGCGGCTCGCCATTTATTATTGGATGAATGCAAGAATCAAGATTCTTGAGGGCTGTGTCAAGAGGTAGAGGAACTTTTTTCCCTGTAAACTGAATTCACCCCGTGCGGAAGGTTGGAAACTGCGATTGGCCCCTATCCTCAATGCCCAAGGACTCTCCAAGACCTACGGCGCCATTCCATTGTTTGAGAGTATCGGATTTACCGTATCGGAAGGAGAGCGAATCGGCCTGATCGGCCCAAACGGCTCCGGCAAATCAACCTTGCTGGGAATTCTGGCCGGCCGAATGCTTCCCGACAGCGGAGAAGTGGTTTTACGCAAGCACATCAAGTTGAGTTACGTGGCGCAGGAATCGCAATTTGCCTCCGGCAGCACCGTGCGCGCCGTCATTACCGCCGCGCTGCAACGGGCCGGCGTTCCTGAGGCAGAGCATGCCGGCCGAACGGCCGAGACGCTGGGCCGCGCCGCCTTCGAAGACTTCGATCAGGAGGCCGGCCGGCTTTCCGGAGGCTGGCGAAAGCGGCTGGCCATCGCCGAGGCGCTGGTGCTGCAGCCGGACATCCTGCTGCTCGATCTGCCCACCAACCATCTGGATCTCGCCGGGATTGAGTGGCTGGCAGCCCTGCTCCAGGGCGCTCCCTGGGCCTCGGTCGTGATCAGCCACGATCGCTATTTTCTGGAGAATGCCGCCACACGAATGGTCGAGTTGAATCCCGCCTACCCGGACAGCCTGCTATGGGTGAACGGCAACTACAGCGCCTTTCTGGAGAAGAAAGAAGCATTCCTGCAGGCGCAAAGCAAGCGGCAGGAGTCACTGGAAAACCGTGTGCACCGGGAGATTGAATGGCTGCGCCGCGGCCCCAAAGCCCGCACCGGCAAATCGAAGGCGCGAATCGATAAGGCCCACGAACTCATCGGGGAGTTATCGGAGCTGAATACCCGCCGCCAAACCGCCAACGCGGATATCGAATTTTCGGCTACCGGCCGCCAAACCAAGCGGCTGATTCAACTGGAGCAGGTCGCATATGGAATCGGGGATCGAAAGCTTTTCAGCGGCCTCGACTGCATCCTTACCTCAGGCATGCGGCTGGGACTGGTCGGACCCAACGGCAGCGGAAAAACCACCCTG
>CAZUCM010000110.1:0-9015 GCA_964619235.1 uncultured Terriglobales bacterium | reverse complement strand
AGCGAGGTGGATTTTGGCTCTCAAGAGACATTGCATTCCACCGCCTCCCAGCATGTCACCATGCAGAATAAGGGCACTGCGTTACTTACCGGCACCGTGATTAAGGTGATCGCCGATCCCAATGCCAGCGCCGATTTTTCTTCTAATTTCATTGTGGCCGCTTCTGCCGCATCGAATTGCGCGGCGGTAAAGGCGAACAAGAGCTGCGATATCTCGGTAAAATTCGATCCTTCCTCTGCCGTGGACCAGTCGGCAATTCTCTGGATCGGCGGCCAGGAGGTGTTGATGACCGGCACCGGAGTGGCGCCGACCGCCAACCTGACTGCATCGGGCGCAATGTTGTTTCTTTCACCGCTGAACATCGTCAGCGACGGACAGGATGCCACACTTACCAACGTTGGCACCGCACCCCTGCGGGTTACCAACATCAACATCACCTCACAGTTCGTCCAGCAGAATGACTGCAATCCTCCGGTAACCCTGGCGATCGGACAGAGCTGCGACATCACGGTAAGCTTTTTGCCGACGGCGGGATCTCCCACGCTCAAAACCGGAAAACTGAATGTCCTGGTGGGAAGCCCGGCGACGCCGGTATCACTCGCCGTATATGGCACCGTAGTTCCGCCGACATACACCATCACCGACGGCAGCGGAAACCCGGTGACCGGGCTATCGTTCGCGAACCTGGCAAAAGGCTCCATCTCCGCTCCTCAAACGGTGGTGATTACCAATACCAGTTACAGCCAGTCGCAGACCGAAGCCACGCTGAAGATCACCAACGTTAGCGTTTCTTCCCCGTTTGTCAGAACCATTGCATGCAGTAATGGCTCCTCCTCATTTCCGGTGATTCTGCTGGCTCACAACGACTCCTGCACCATCAGCGTTACCTTTGATCCCACGACGGCCGGCCCAAGAGCGGGAGTGCTCAAGGTGAGCATAGCCAGTCCGGGAACATCGGCGTCGCTGCAGTTGGGCGGAACTGGTGTCGTCCCCATTACCACCACCCCCGCATCCGCGCTCTCCTTTGGAAAGGTGACGCGGGGAACCTCGTTGACGAAGTCGATCACGGTCACCAATCCGGCTAATAACCCCGACTTGACCGGCCTTGCCTTCAGCGTTAGCGGCAACAGCGACTTTGCCCTCTCGAGCACGAATCCCGGCACCTGCGGCACGATCCTGGCGGGAGACAATCCCGCCCAGTCATGCACCATCAACCTCGTGTTCTCTCCGCAGGCAGGGGAATTGAAGGGCACGATCGACATGGGGACAGTCACCATTACCGGCTCACAAGGACCGGTGCCGCAAAGCAGGATCGTCTCCATCACCGGTACCGCCAACTGAGGCGGTACCCGGGACTACCGGCAATGGCGGATCTTTAATACGCTGCATCAGCGGCTGAGGGACAAATACGAGCGGCCCCCGAATTCGCGGGGATTCAGCTGAGCCAGGCTCCGCAACCGGGGCGTCTTCCCTTAGAATGAAGCCGATGCCTTCATTGCTCCATCTCCTGGTGGCCATGCTGGCGGCTTTTTTTGCCGGAGCCATCAACTCGGTTGCCGGTGGCGGAACCCTGGTGACCTTTCCCGTTCTGCTGGCACTGGGCCTGCCTTCGATCACCGCCAATGCCACCAGCACGGTGGCCATCTGGCCCGGAACCATCGGCAGCATGTGGGGATTCCGCCGCGAAATCGGCGCTTCTCCGCCGCGCGATCGCTGGTTGATCATTCCCGCCATGGCCGGCGGACTGATTGGAGCGTTGTTGCTGCGCTGTACCCCGGGCGCCTTATTCGACCGTCTGGTCCCATTTCTGATTCTCTTTGCCACCGTGCTCTTCGCCGTGCAGTCTCCCATCCAGAAGCGGCTGCAGAGCGCCCACCACAGCGGCGTATCCGGCTCCACGGCCTGGACCGCCTGCGTTTGGCTGGCGCAGTTTGGCGTCGGCATTTATGGCGGATACTTCGGCGCCGGCATGAGTATCATGCTGCTGACCGTACTCTCTTTGATGGGGCTGGAAGATATTCTCACCATGAGCGCGCTCACCAGCTTGTTCAGCTTCGGCGTAAACGGCGTGGCCTCCGGACTGTTTTCCCTGGCGCACATGGTGGTGTGGCCGTACGTCTTCGCCATGATGGCCGCCGCGCTGTTTGGCGGTTATGCCGCTGCCGGTGTGGCCCGCCGCCTCGGCAGAGTCATCGTCCGCCGCTTCGTAATCGCCGTCGGTTTCACCATCGCCACCATTCTCTTTGTCAGGATGTTCTAGGGAGTCAGCGCTCTCGCAGGCGCCTCTCCCGGCATTTTTTGCCTACCTTAAAAACTTCACAACGAATTGATTACGCCCGACTTACGAACATCTGTTCTCAGCTGATGGCGGACAGTAAAGCCCCCGGCGAAACCGGCCGATAACAAGAGCAGGTTCGGTTAGCGTTTGGAAAGACCGGACCAAGTTTTTGGAGAGTTGAGAAACTGCGATGTCAGCAGCCGGAATATCATCGAATTTGAATTTTGACTACACCAGCTTGCAGCTTCAATATCAGTCGCAGCAGGTGCAGCTTCAACAATCCGGACAGGGCCAGACGACGACCGCCTCGATGACCGAGGACACCCTCGACCTGACGATCACGCAGGTATCTGCCGGTAGCAGCGCCAACAGCAGCGCCAGCAGCAACGCCAGCGGCAGCACATCGCAAACCTCTCCTACCCAGGCGGCGGAGACGGATTTCAGCGCGCTCGGCACGGCATTGCAATCCGGCAATCTCTCCGACGCGCAAACCGCCTTTGCCTCACTGCAGAAGGACTTGAGCAGCATGGTCCAGTCCGGAGCGGCCACCGGCGCCAGCTCCAACAGCGCCCTCGATAAGGACTATAGCAACCTCAGCCAGGCACTGCAATCCGGCAATCTGTCGAGCGCACAAAGCGCCTATGCTTCCGTCCAGCAGGATTTGCAGAACGTTGTGCAGAACTCGCAGTCCGGCCAGGGACATCATCATCACCATCACGGCCATCACGGAAGCGGCTCCGACAGTTCCAGTTCCTCGATCAGCACTCTGCTGAACTCCCTGATGCCCTCCGCGACGGACAGTTCGTCCACAACCTCGGGCACAACCTCCGGAACCGGCAGCACGGCAACTGGCTCCACTTCTTCCAGCCTTAGTGCCCTGGCTCAGGATTTCAATACGCTGGGACAGGCGCTGCAGTCCGGCAATCTCTCCGACGCGCAAAGCGCATTCTCTTCCGTCCAGCAGGACCTGCAGAACGTTCTGCAGGCACAGAGCGATTCGAGCGGCGGCACACAAGGCGCCAGCATGCAGTACACCAGCATTTCGCTTCAGTTTACCAGCATCGAGGTGAGCGCTTCCTACAGCGCAAACCAGGCGCAGCAACCCTCCACCAGCACCACCAGCGCCGTTGCCTAGCACCGGCTGCGTTTCGGACCGTACAAGAAAACATTGAACAGATACTGCCTGCGATCATCCGCGCAGGCAGTATCTGTTTTCACCGATTGACGCCTGGATGATCCGATGGAAATAATGGGTTACGGGTGAAACGCCATGAGATTCGACCAAATCTTTTTGCTGCACGGAAAAGGCGGAAGCCCAGAAGGCAGCGTCAGGCAACTGGAAGAAATTTTGCGCCGCGGCTGCCCCGCCAACTCGTTTCACCGGCCGCGGTTATTGCATGCGGACCCAAACGTAACGGCGGAGGACTCACTGGCCGATCTTCGGACAAAGATGATCCCGCCAGGCTCGGCGCTGATTGGCATCAGCCTCGGCGGGCTCGTTGCCGCGAAACTGCAGGAAGACGGCCGCGCCGATCTGCACGTCATTTGCATCAGTTCTCCCACCTGGGCCGATGCGCTTCGGGTGGAGCATCGAATGCCGAATCGCGTCGCTTTCTATTCTTCCATTGACGAGGTGATCGCCGGCAGAACTGCCGAGTGGCCGAAGCTGGCAACCGCTTACGATCTGCCCTGGCTCACGCATGACACGGACGCCCACAAATCCGCATTAGCGCATTTGGTACGCACCGGGATCGAGGGCGGAGACGTTGCCGCTGCGCTGTGCGAACTCGAACGCGGCATGGCGCGGTAATTCAGTTTGCCCGCATCGAAAAAATCATGCGCGATTTCGCCGCTGCAGGGCGCCTGCGGCGTGCAACGCTGCAACCGATGTGAGGTGTCCGGCATCTATTCCAATCAAGAGCGGTAACACCGGGCGCATTACTTCAATTGCCGCGGCTGTGATAGCGCGGCTCACCTGAAAAGACGACCTTCCAAAAATTCCCCGTTCAACCTTTCAAACATCCCGCGCCCGAGGTGTGTTCGGCGGAGACGCCGCTTACACACCTATATCTTCATTCCACAACTGCGGATTGGCCGCAATAAATTCGGTCATCAGGCGAATACACTCATCCTCTTGCAGCACCTCCAGCGCAATGCCACGGGAGCGCAACCATTGTTCTTCCCCCAGGAAGGTACGATTTTCGCCAATGACGACTTTGGGAATGCCATAAAGGAGAATGGCGCCGCTGCACATGGAACAAGGCGAGAGCGTGGTGTACAGCACCGACTTGCGATAGACGCGCGCCGGCCGGCGGCCGGCATTTTCCAGAGCATCCATCTCGCCGTGCAAAATGGCGCTTCCCTGCTGTACCCGGCGATTATGTCCCCGGCCGATGATCCGGCCGTCGTGGACAATCACGGACCCAATGGGAATTCCGCCTTCCGCCAGGCCCTTCCCGGCTTCTTCCAGTGCCGCAATCATGAACTGGTCCACGGGCAGCTCCTGCGCTATCCTCACTCACACGCAAGCGTCTTCGGCACGACTACCTTTGCCTCCGGTTCAACTCGTCGAGCGTACGCTTCAGTTGTTCCAGCTTCTGTCCGGCCTCGCCGAGCTTGCCTTCGGCCGTAAGGCGCTGGTAATCGCCAAGGTCCCTGGCCGCATCGGAGATAAGCGCGTTCAGATCCGTCGCGGGCGGGGCCGCGCCAGTTGCGGCCGGCGCAGCCGCCTTTACCGGTTCGGCGGCAATTGCGGCGGGACTCAGCGACGAAGTCGCTCCCCCGAACAAGGCCGCCATTGCCGACTCGAAGGTTGGTCCATAGGCAAGCCGGTCCTGCAACGCCAGCACCACCAGCCGCAACTCCGGCATGGGACTGCGCTCGGCCTGCAGGTAGATCGGCTCCGCGTATAACAGCGCGCGTCCGGTTGGAATCACCAGCAGTGTGCCGCGCCGCACATGCGAGCCCTGCTGGTTCCACAGCGTCAGTTGTCCCGAAAGCTGTGCGTTCTGGTCGATGCGCGCCTCAATCTGTAGCGGCCCGTCCACCAGCTTGGTCTTGGGGAAGTCATAGACCACCGATGTGCCGTAGTTCGCACCGTCGCTGCGTCCGGCAATCCAGCCGATCAGGTTGTTCCGGTTGGCCGGAGTAAAAGGCAGAATCTCGGCAAACTCCAAATCCGCCTCGCCCGGCAGTTTCATCATTACGAAATTGGGCTGCATCATCTGCGCGGTTTGCTCGCCGCCTTCGCTCATGCCCACTTCGGTGGCTACCGTCCACAAATCTTCGCGGTTGTAAAAGACCTCCGGATTCGTCATGTGGTACAGGCCATACACCTCCGCCTGCAGCTTGAGCAACGCTTCGGGATAGCGCACATGTTTACGCAGTCCGGGCGGCATCGCCGACGCATCCTTGAACAGGCTGGGGAAGATGCCGCGGTATGCCGCCAGGATCGGGTCTTCCTTGTCAAAGACGTAAAATGTCGTGGTTCCATCGTAGGCATCGATCACCACCTTGACGCTGTTCCGCATGTAATTGATCGAATCGTTGCCGAGATGGTAATGCGTGGAATACGGGTAGCTGTCGGAAACGGTAAACGCATCCATGATCCACGACAGCCGGCCATCGTCGCCCAGCACGATATAGGGATCCTGGTCGAAATTGAGGAATGGCGCCAGGGCGCTGACGCGCTCGCGCACGTTGCGCCGCATCAGCAGACGGCTGTTGGCGTTCACGTCATCGCTGAAGGGCAACTTTCCCAGATCGCCACGGTCGGCCGCCAACAGGATGCGGCGCAGGAAACCGCCCAGTACGATACCGCCGTTACCCTCATAGAAGGTAAGATTATTGGTGTCGCCTTGCGGATAGTTGAACTCCTGCTGGCGGGTTTTCACGTAAACGTCGGTGTTGGTCAACTCGCCGAAATAGATTTCCGGGCGCGTTACATTCAGGCCCGGCACCGTGCTCTGGACCGGCATATTGCTCAGCATCAGCGTCGGCAACCCTTCCGCGGTAAAGCCATTCACCGGATTCATCGTAATGCCGTAGCCGTGGGTATAAATCAGCTTTTCGTTGATCCAGTTCCGGCTGCTCTCCGGCAGCTTTTCCACGTTCAGCTCGCGCGGAGCCAGCATGACCTCGCGCATAACGCCGCCGATTTCATAGCGGTCAATGTCGATGTCGGGAAAGTCGTAGTAGGTGCGGATTTCCTGAATTTGCCGCAGGGTGTCCTGCAGTGCCCGCCAGTCCCATAGGCGAATGTTCTGCAGCGTGGCCTGATTGTTCGCCGGATCGGCCGCCTCGATGGTGGTTTCCGCAGGAAACTCGCGTTGCGTGAAACGGTCCAGCCCGTAAGCCTGCCGCGTCAATTCGATATTGTGGGCAATGAAAGGCTGTTCCCGCACCAGTTCATTGGGCTTGACGACAAAACTGCCGACGTACCAGCCAACAATCTGCAACACCAGAAAGCACGCCACGGCAGGAACCGGCGCCACCGCCAACCGCCAGCCGCGTGGCTTTGATACCGCATTGAAGGCGGCAATGCCCGCGCCCAGTACCAGCGCCACGCAAACCGCCAGCAATCCGGCCAGGTTGATGTGCGCGTCCACGTAGGTGACGCCACTGAAGACCGTATGATCCTCAAACAATTGTTCGAAGCGGCTGATATACACCCGCATGGCGATCATCAGCAACAGGAAGGCAAATGTAAGGGAGAAACCACGCCACGGCAGGGGAACGTGCGCGCCATCGCCGCCGCCCAGCGCGCGGGCGCCCCCCGTAATCAGGAAGAATAGAACGGCGAGCACGCAGGTGATCACCGCCATCGTCAGCAGCCAGCCGGCGATGAACTGCCAGGCCGGCAGGGTGAACAGATAGAAATTCAGCGATTTGCCGAGGATAGGGTCCACCATGGCCCCCGCATCGCGCGGTGCATACCAGTAGAGTGCCAGCGTCGGCCACTCTTCCATCATGGCGGCGCCGGTGATCGCGGCGATTGCCAGCGATGCGCCCAGCCCGATGTATCGCAAGACCGGTTCGACCGGCAGACTGACCGGCTGTCCGCCAAGCAGAATCGTGTGCCGGCTCGGCAAATCGGAAAGGCTTGCCCGCTTCAGCGCCAGAAACGAGCCGAACAAAATCACGAACGTGGCCGCGGCAAAGGCCGCAAAGGCCGCCCACTGCAGGCTGAGGGTTTTCCGGAACACCTCGCCATAGTCGAGTGAGCCGAACCACAGCGCGTCCACATAATACGAGAGCGCCGTCCGGCCGCCAAAGGCGATGATGGCCACGATGGCAATAAGCAACAGGAGATACCGGCGGCGCCGGCGCGGTGAACGTCCCTGCGGCAATTCGATGGTCATGGGCATGGCTCCACCCCCTTTTATACGAATGATTTATGAGTCCCCTGAGACGGTATCACACCGCGGGAGTAATCTGAAAAAAGCTGATAGGCTTAATAGCATGACGCCTAAAAAGGAAGAAGAGGACGAGTACCGTAGCGGCTTGGCCGTTCGCAACGGCTGGCGATGCAGATTTTGCGGCCGCTACCCTGAACCGGGCCAATCGTTCGGCCAGGATGCGGTCTGCCCGGCCTGCCGCGAGCGGGTTCCGGGATCGCAATCCTGATCCGGCACTGCCGCTGGGGAAGCAAGGATCGTTCCATCGCTCGACAACTGCGCCCCTCCCCGCTTGCGCGGCCTGCGGATTTTTACCGGTCGCACTACTGAGCCGGCGGCGGCTGATCTCCCGGCTCCGATCGGGAATGCCGGCCTCCCGGGCCATGCCTTTCGTCCATGATCAGTGCATCGTATTTCTTCTGCTGATCGGCAGTTAGAAGGGCCCGAATCTGCTTCGAGCTGTTCTGCCGAATCTCACGAAATTTCATATGCATATCCTCGGAGGACAGCGAAGTATCCTGGCGCAGCGCTTGACCCTTCTTGAATTGGTCTTCAAGAATGGGTTTGATCTTTGCCTTCTGATCGTCCGTGAGCTTTAAATCCTGCGAAAGCCGCCCTAGCTGTGCATCGGGGTCCATCATGTGACCGCCGTGCCGTCCCCATTGCCCTTGCCCCTGCCCCTGGCTCTGGCCCTGGTTATTCGAGTCCTGACCGGCTGCGATACTGGCCAACCCAAATACCGCAACCAGCGCTAGATAGAGAGACGCTCGTTTCATGCTTGAGGTACTTCCTTTCATCACAATTCCAGAGGTCCGCCCGGAACAACGCCGGAAAGGATGATGCTCGACAGCCCTGTCCCCGCTACTTCTTGCTCAAGGATAATAGTCTAAGCGACTCGTCCGCGGGAATTCCTTTATCCCGCAAGCTGAGGACGAAGCCAACTCCCAACACCAGCGTCCACAGCCCGAAGAAAAACACCATAATCCAGACCACGGCTGAGTATAGAAATTCAGAGGTCATAAGCGATATTTCAAGTGCCTCATCATTTCTAAACCCAGTCGGCTCCCTGCCGGGTAAAAGATGCGTCAAGCCTTTGCAAAGTTTTGTAAAGCCAGAAATTCAGAAAAATGCCTGGGGCGCTCTAAATAACCAGAAAGTAACTTGTTTCCCCAGGGGCGGCAATGATATAAGCGCAGGCATGAACTCCCGCAATCTTGCCATCATACTGATTGGACTGGCCATGCTGGCCACTGCCGCAATTGCTCAAAGCGCACCTTCAGGAAACAGTCCTCAATCGGCTGCCGCGGCAGGGGCGGCCGGCAATGCAGCTCCTGTCGCAAT